>NZ_SFBY01000197.1:0-6020 GCF_007095505.1 Microcystis sp. M_QC_C_20170808_M3Col | reverse complement strand
GGAATTAGATTGGCCATGATAACCCAACGATTGTCTGGGGATAATTTCCCCTCCGAGGGAAACTCGAAGTTGTCCGGTGGCGTTGAGGGTAACTCGCTTTTACGGTACATTAGCACTAATGAGAGAAGATGCAAGGGTTTTGAGCGATTAAGCGCAGATTTAAGTGCATTTGGGAAGCTCTCAATCTAGCTAAAAGCCCTTTCCAATAAAGGTTGTAGCTTCTTTCAGCAAACCCTAGTTAAGAGGAGTAGAAGCAAGAATCTCCCGTCACAGCGTAGCTTGACGGCGAGAGTGTCAAATAACTGATTACTGATTACTGTCGCGGTTGTACGGGGAAACCTTGACGCTGAAGCATTTCCGCCGCATCTTGGCCCGGTTGATAGTTGATGCCGAGGGTAGAGGTGGCCGTATCCTCGATGATTTTGGGAGTGAGGAGAATAATCACCTCCGAGCGATCGTTGCGATTGCTACGACTGCGGAATAAAGCCCCTAAAATGGGAATATCCCCTAAAATCGGCACTTTTGACTCAGAACTCTGTTGGCGTTCTTGGATAATCCCCGAAAGAATTAAACTCTGTCCATCCCGAAGACGAATTAAACCCGATAATAATTCCCGGGTAATCAAAGGGGTCAATGTGTTGACTGTGAGACCACCGCTATCAAATCGAATCGGGGGCCCAGGTTGGGCAATTGTAGGCGCAACATTTAAACTGATGTAACCATTATCGTCAATTTGATTCACATCGACGGTTAAGGTCAGTCCAGCATCACCAAACACAGGAGTTGTAATTCTCTCATTGCCATTGCCATTGGTATCAATTTTTGTTTCAACACTGACCAGCACTTTCTCGGTTAGTTTCACCACTGCCTGCTGACCCTCCTGCACCACCAGGGAGGGATCGGTGAGAATCTTGGCATTTCCTGTCTGAATTGACGCTTGCAGGGTCATCAGGAATTTTTGAGGATATTGGAAGAGGTTCGGGGGTTCGTAGGTGAAGACAGGTGATTTACCCGGTGTAGTGACTCCAGTGATGGGATTGAACGTACTTGGCTCGCCTGGTGTAAATTCACTCAATCCGGGCTGAAAAGGGTTACTAATCCGACCAAAACTAGGGCGCGAGTAGGGTGTTAGACCCCCTGAAAAGTCATTGGGTCCCTGGTTAACACGGCCAAAGGGAGCGCCATTCTGAATGTCAAGAAAAGTTTGAATTTCTGCTGTCCCCGTACCCGATATGATATCAAAAATCGGTACAACAGGCTGTGCAAAAGCCCCCGGCCTGGATACAGTTGAGCTAGTAGGTGGGTTCATATTACCAAAGTTCAGCACTGCTGCCCCGTTATCTTGAACGAAGAAACCATCGTTAAAACCGAAGGAAAAACTACTGTTAAAGCGGTCTGTATTGAGCAGGTTGACATCGATAACTTTCACATTAACCACCACCTGACGGCGACGAGCATCCAGTTGGGTTAATAAAGATGTGGCGATTTGGACTTGTCGGGGTTCGCCGATTAAATTGATAGAATTAAGGCGATCATCGGCGGCAATTCTTAAACCAGTTAAAAGTAAGGCAGCTTTTGATCCTTCTGTGTTTTGGGGTGTTAGTGCCTCTAGGGTGGGAGGAACATCCCGGCGACCGATTACCCGTCCGGTGAGGGGATCGACGATATCCTCGGTTTGGGTAACTAAACGCTGGTATTCTGCCCCTTGGGTAGCGAGGAAAGTGGCGGCGGCGATGGCTTTGACTTGAT
Organism: Microcystis sp. M_QC_C_20170808_M3Col; assembly: GCF_007095505.1. Lineage (NCBI taxonomy): Bacteria > Bacillati > Cyanobacteriota > Cyanophyceae > Chroococcales > Microcystaceae > Microcystis > Microcystis sp. M_QC_C_20170808_M3Col. The sequence continues at coordinate 4,271 of NZ_SFBY01000197.1, read as the reverse complement.
TGAGACGCAGGGTGCGGCTAATCAGATTACGAGCCCCTTGGGGTAATTGCGCCCCGACAAAGATGGTTTTACCCTGACGGTTAGCCTGGAGTCCGGAAATTAACAACACGGCGTTAAAAATGTTTTCCACCGATTCGTTAGTAAATTCCAAGGAAACTGTCTGAGAGGTGGCGTTAGCTTCCCCCTGGGCGCTGGTGAAAACGACGTTATAACCGGCATAGTTAGCAAGGGTCATTAACACTTCTCTAGCGGAAGCTTCCCGCAGTAAAATGCGAGGTACAGTCATATTACGCTCGAATTTGACCTTTTCGGCACTAGCATCGATGTTAGAGATGGCAATATCTCCCACCGGTGGGGCGACGGCCCGGGGTAGGGTGGGAACACCGGGGGCTTGGGGTGCGCCTTGAATGATAATTTCGGGGTTGGGGACAAGGGGCGCACTTTGGGCGAGCAGTTTTTCACTAGCTAAAATGCGATCGCTGATTTCCTTTTGTACGGCTGCGCTTGAAGGGACAAGCTGATTTGGCGACTTTTGTAAATTTTCTTTACTAAACTCTTGCCAAAATTCAACTTTTAATGTAGCGGATCTTAACTCTGAACCATGGAAGGAAATGGGGGTTTCGGCCAAAGCGCTCAGGGGAGCCATCAATAAAAACGAGGCAATTTGGGGGATAAACAGGGCATAGCGGGACGGATTCACTTTAACTTCACTCCTCAACAATTACGGGATTCAACGGACAAAAAACGCAATACTCACACCGGATTGAAGACTATTATCGGGGCGGACTAGCGGGGGGTTGACCAGCGGCGGGGGGTTGACCAGCGGCGGGGGGTGGCGGTGCTAATTTCGCTAATTCTTCGGCATTGAGAGGAATAATCACATCGAGAAGAAAGGTGGTAGTAACGGGTTTATCGCCTTGGCGAACGATAGTGGCTTTATTGTTGCCGGTACTAACCACTTTAACTGCCGATCCTTCCTTTTCTATCTGGGTATTGAGACTGTTTAGCAAAATGAGCGGCTGTAATCTTTCTAAATCCCGAATAACCTCTTGAGTGTTAGCATAGTTCCCTTCGATCTTGACGTTCAGAGTTTGACGTTTGAGCTTATTATTAACCGCGCTACCGAGGGAACCATCGGAAACCACCACTGGTTCTAGTCCTTGGGGTTGGAAGCTAATCAGCTTAACATTGCGAGACTTAAAGATATTACTAATATCTAAGAGAATCGTGCTTAAGTCCTCTTCTTTGGCAAAAAGCGCGAGTATTTGCTGTTTAATAGCTTTTTTTTCTTGCAACTGACTCTCGATTGTTTGGAATTCGGAGGCTCTCAGACCGCTTTTTTGTTGATCTAACTGTTGTTGTTTGCCCGCTGCATCGTTTTGCAACTGTTGCAAGGTATTATAAGCGGGCATCACCCAGTTAAAAAGCAGATAGAAAGAACCTAGTAAACCCACCACACCAGCAGCGATGCCACTATTGCGGGGAGTAAAAGTTATCCCGAAAGCGATAGGATACTCTTCAAATTCCTCTAATTCCCGATCTTCAAATTCTTCGGTAAAGGTCATGGTTGAATGGCTCCTTGGCGTTTGAGAGTATTAATCCTAGTGACAACTCCGATCGCACCATTGCGGGCAAGATTGAGCAGTTGTTGAGTAGCGGGAGTATCACTTAATTGGGCGGTGATCACAAATTGAACCGCTTGGGGGAAAGTAATATTAATATTTTTGTACTTATTAGCCACCTGTACGGGTAAATCGGCTAGGGCAGCACTTTCGATCGCGGTTTTCTTGCCCTGTAAAAAAGGAGAAGCTTGCAGGGTTAAGAGATAATCATTTACTGCTTCGTAACTACTGGCAAAACCACTGATTTTTAACTGAGTAGCTGGATTCGGTTGCCCTTGATCTGGGGCGGCGGGAACCTCCACCTGCTGCACACTGGTTAGCTGGACGCTAGGGGGAGTTTGTTGGCGAATTTCTTGAAGAATGGCTGACCAAGGCCTAATCTGATTGAATACAGTTACCAGAGATTGATTTTCTCCTTCTACTGCCGTTAATTGCGCTCTCAGGTCTTCTAGCTTTTTGCTTTGGGCTTGCAGTTGACCTAATTCCGCGTCCAGTTGCTGAATTTTGGCCTGAGTTTCGCTGGTTTGCCAACCGACGATTAAACCGAGTAATCCCGTCAGTGTCAATAATCCAGCCCCCACTCCCACACCGATCAACAGGGGTGTTTGTTTACGCAGGTTAATAGCGGTGGAAATCTTGGCCGCGGGGGTTGTTCCTTTGCCCGTTTGCTGGAGATGGCGATCCTTAAGAAAATTAACGTCAAGACTATACATAATTTTTGTCTATACCTCCCGTAATCCTAAACCGAGAACTGTTACTAATCCAGGTCTTTCGATATTAGGAATCTCTTGAGTTGTATCTAAGTTCAGTGATGCGATCGGATCGATTGCCATGGCGGGGACGCCGAGACGTTGAGTAAAATATTCGTCTAGTTGCGCTAAACCGCCCCCGGGACCGGCTAAAAGTAACTGGACGATTTCCAGTTCATCACTTTGGTTAAGATAGAAATTAATCGATCGCCGTAACTCATCAGTTAATTCCCCTAAAACGCGCATCACTGCCGTCATCCCGGCGTTAGTAGGGGACCCGGAAGTGCCGGTATTGGTGCTAAGACTATCAAAGGCAATAATCGGAATTGTCATCCCCAAAAGAATCTCAGGACTGCGGGAGGTGGGCAAATTCATCGCCCTGGAGAGGGCATTTTGTAGCTGGAAAGTGCCGATGGGGACAGTGCGGGAAAATTGGGGAACGCCGTCAACCACGATGGCAATTTCCGTGTTATCAAATTCTATATCAACAATAACGGCGGCTTCATTGGAACTAAACTGTCGCAAATGCTCGCGAATCGTCCGAATTAGGGCAAAACTATTAATTTCTAGCACATCTACCTGTAATCCTGCCTGTTGGAAGGTTTCCATATAGGCATCGGTAATCTCCCGACGAGTAGCAACTAATAATACTTGTACTTTTTCGATCCCGTCTTCATCCTGAAAGTAGCCGAGTTTTTGGTAGTCGAGATCCACTTCCTCGCGAGGATAGGGAAGGTATAAACTAGCCTCATGATTTAAGACCAGATTTCGCAATTCCTGATCGTCCAATTCCGAGGGAATGGGGATAATCCGGATAATTGACTCGCGCATCGGCACACCAGTAGCGACTCGTTTGCTGTTAATTTTATTTTCCTTGAGGACTTCTTGGATTAATTCCGCTAAAGCGGGGGAATCGACGATTTTTCCCTCCTCAAAGATGCCTTCCGGGATATCCGACGAACAACATTTAACTAATTTATAATTTTGTCCCTGTTTGGCGATCTGAGCTATGTTAATACGCTCCGGGGTGATCTCTAACCCAACACCTTGAGGTTTTTTTGTCAATAGCTTTTTAAAAAAACTTACCATAGATTTTCTTGGGCAGCTCTAAGGGGATTGGTGATTAACAAAGGCAATAATTTTTTGACCTGATTTTATCTAGGGTCGATCAAGGCAGTAAATCAGTCTATAAACGATCTTGACTGGGTAAATTACCCAGAAAAGGTGAAAATCGAGGAGTAGAGAACCTATTCCTGCACTCGCTACGGCGGATTCAGGCTCAGTCTGGTACATCTTCTAAGTGGAAATGCTTATCCAATAAGGATTTGTCTGTGCCAGATGGATAGAGGAACCGCCGTAACCCGATTATCTTTGTTCAGATCGAGGTTAATCTCGAGTGGGTGAGAGGAGAGGAAGTGCCTATTGATGGTAATATTGTAATCAATTTTGGTGAAAGAACCAAGTCCAAGCTAAAAATTGGCCATTACCCCCCCCTTTTTTTTCTGCTCCACTAGATCAAGTCAGCTTTCCCTAGTTAGGGTTTGCTGAAAAAGTTTTTCGTGGGGGCAGGGTGTCGGGGGTCGGGCATCGGGTTTTAAGCTAAGACGCATTTTCACCGCCCGCCAATTCAAAAATGAAAGGCAGGACTCCTCAAGACAAAAGTTCAAGAAATCTTAAGTACCTAGTCTAAATTAATTTTAGATGAGTTTGCATAGGTAATTTTTAACGTAATCCTTAGCAGGCAAGGCTTTCACTTATCTAACTCTACAATAAAAAAACGGTAATTAGGGTTTGCTGAATAAAGCTAAAAACCTTACAGGAAAGGGCTTTTAGCTTGATTGAGAGTCGCTCAGGTGCCCCTGAATCTGCTAAAATTACTCAAAACCCTTGCATCTTCTCT
>NZ_SFBY01000196.1:0-8101 GCF_007095505.1 Microcystis sp. M_QC_C_20170808_M3Col | reverse complement strand
GATTAAAAAAATCCTTCGGAGTGAGATTATGAGAGAATCAGTCATCTATCAAGATATTTTAGAGGAAGGCAGAGAGGAAGGCAGAGAGGAAGGCAGAGAGGAAGGCAGAGAGGAAGGCAAAGAGGAGGGAAAAGAAGAAAAAGCTCGACAAATTGCCCTAAAAATGCTATCTGCTGGCTTTCCTATCCCAGAAATCGCCCGATTTACCGATTTATCTCCCCTCACCATCGAGGAATTACAAAGGCAGCAGCACAATTAAAGCTTTTAACTGCAAAGGTAGGGAATTAGGGAAATTTTAACTCATCTCCTCACCCCACACCGGTTAACGACGTTTAGCGAGGCGACGCACCACTAAACCACTACCTAGTGTGCCTAATCCGATAATACCAGAAGGTTCGGGCGTGGACACATTACCAATATCACCCGGAATATCAGAAGCAACAAGGCGAAAGTTATCCATTGCAGCATAACCACTGCTTAGAATATCAGATTTATCCCAAAAAAGCGCCAATTTTCTCCACGGCAGCCTCTAGAATATCGGGATCGTGAACTAAGGCAAAACGCACATAACCCTCGCCACCCTTACCAAAACCGGAACCGGGGGAAACAGCGACACCGGTTTGGGCCACCAATTGCCGACAAAAATCGACGGAATTACCCGGCCAACTGGGGGGAATTTTCGCCCAAACGTACATAGTGGCAGCCGGAGTGGGAACCGACCAACCGATGCGATTTAGGGCATTAATAAACACATTCCGGCGTTTTTGGAAGATAGCGACGGTTTCTTTGACCGAATCTTGATTACCAGTTAAAGCAGCGATCGCACCGTTGAGGATGCCCAAATACTGATTAAAATCAACCATGGCTTTAATCTGTCGCAAAGCCATAATTAACTGCGGGTTGCCAATGGCGAAACCGATGCGAAAACCGCCCATATTATAGGACTTGGAGAAGGTAAAAAACTCGATCGAATTAGTTTTATCTCGATCGGCCTGTAAAATTGACGGGGGAGGCGATGTTCCCGCAAAAAAGATGTCTAGATAGGGAAAATCGTGGATTAAAACTAAATTATGCTGACGGCAAAAATTAACCGCTTTTTGGAAAAATGCTAAAGGCGCGATCGCTGTGGTGGGATTATGGGGATAACTCAAGACCATCAGCTTCGATTGTGCCAGCAATGGCTCAGGAATGTCCTCTAAAACCGGCAGAAAGTCATTTTTTGCCAAAATTGGCATTCCGTAGATTTGACCGCCGGCAAGGGCAACACCGCCTAAATGGGAGGGATAACCCGGATCGAGGAGTAGGGCAAAATCCCCGGGGTTGAGAATGGCCAAAGGTAGATGGGCCGTGCCTTCCTGAGAACCAATTAGGGGTAAAACCTCCGTTTCCGGATCGACGGTGACACCAAAGCGATCGCTATACCAGTTAGCGGCAGTTATTCGGAAGTCTCGCGTACCATTATGGAGTAAATAGCCGTGGGTGTGAGGATCGTGGAGAGATTGCTCGATAGCATCGATAACGTGGGGAGCAGCACCAAGATCGGAGGAACCGAGCGAAAGATCGATAATGGTATTACCCGCTTCTCTACTAGCAGCTTTTGCCCGATCCATATCGGCAAAAACGTTGGATTGCAGTGCCTGTAAGCGGTTTGCTAGGGTTAAGTTATTCATAACCACAGATACCTAATTAGCTGACATAGGTATCGATAAAAGATTGTAATTGTTGTTTGCCGAGCGCCCCTTCATGAGTGGCAATAATTTTGTTATCTTTAAAGATGCGTAAAGCGGGAACACCTTTCACATCACATTTAGCCACCGAGTTGGGGTTAGGGTCCACCTCTAGTTTAACTACTTTTAGCTGTTCGCCGTAGGTTTCCGCCACCCAATCGATCGAGGGAGATACCAGACGGCACGGACCGCACCAACTCGCCCAAAAATAGACTAAAACGGGTTTTTCGACCTCAAAAACCTCTTGGTCAAACTTCTGATCGCTAATGACAGTTACGCTACTCACAGTATTTATTTCCTCACCATCGCTACTGATTATCATAGAGGTTCTCGGTAATTTTCGGCAATTATCCACTTCTACGCTTCCTTAAACATTAGGATCAAAGACATCGCGTAAACCATCACCGATAAAATTAATACTTAACACCGTGATCACGATAGCTAGAGCGGGAAAAATGACCAAGTGGGGGGCAGTTGTCAAGTAATCTTTAGCTTTAAATAACATTTGTCCCCAAGTCGGCACATCGGGGGGGAAACCCAAACCCAAAAAACTCAGGGTGGACTCGGTAATAATCGCATTACCCACGGCTAAAGTGGCAGCCACGATCATCATTCCCAAAACATTGGGTAATAAATGCACCCAGATTAAACGGAAAGGACTGGCCCCCAAAGCAATCGCGGCCGATATAAATTCCATCTCCCGTAATTTTAAGAAATTTCCCCGCACCAATCGCGCCACCGACATCCAGTTTAAACCCCCGATTACTAAAACCACGAGGATAAAAATGCCCGTTTCCGGTCCAGCGATTTTTTTGATACTATCGCGAAATAGATAGACAATCAGTAAAAGTAGGGGCAATTGGGGCAAAGATAGGAATAAATCCGTTAATCGCATCAATAAGCCATCGATTGCGCCCCCGTAAAACCCAGCAATAGCCCCGATCGCTGTCCCTAGAATCATCGCCACTATCATAGCAGCAATTGCCACCGCTAGAGAAATTCGACCCCCCACCAAGATTCTCGCCAATTGATCCTGGCCTAGATCATTAGTCCCGAAAAGATGTTTTAAACTAGGGGGAGCCGTAGCTTGACTGAAATCGATCGCATCGATAGGGACTCGATAGAAAATCGGACCGAATAGGACAGCAAGAATAATTATCATTAATGCGATCGCTCCTATTACCGCCGGGGGATCTCGGTAAAAACGTCGCCAAGTATCGATAATTGCAGAAGACAGGGGAGACATAAGCTGTTAAGTGTTTAAATTACTTGTTGAGATAAGGCACTCTTGCATTGGGGGAGATTCCGCTAATCTAAGAATAAGCGGTTTAAATGCGTCTTAGCTTACCAAATACGGAGAAAGTTTGAAGTTTTTTGAGCAGTCTTTACCGGAAGACAATAATTTAATTCATCCTCCACTTTTAAAGGCTAAAATTCAATCTTTGCTACCCAAAAAAGCTGATTTTATTTTACATGATGAATGAGAAACGATTAATGATAGTTGTTATGTTATCCGATTTATTGAATGGATTCAAGAATCAGGATCACAGTATATTGGGGATACAGATACGACGTTAGATTATCTAGAAATATTACCACAAGAGTTGATTAAGGTAATAGTTGAACAACAAATAAATTGTGGCTAAATATAAAACCTTAGATAAAGCTAGGACAACAATTGTAAATCGGAAAAAATATACCGAAAATTAATCGACACAATTAGCTAAATTTATCATCATTGCTCAAGCTAAAGGATATGTATAATTGTCCTTATGTAAATGCGATAATGCGCCTAATTTGGGTTGACTCTTGACTTCACAGTTAGTTGCTCAACCCAACTGAATGCCGTATTTTAGGTAAAATCTCAATAGGAGTCCCTTTATTGAATGAACCGTTGTGTTATAATATTACTCAAGTTCAGACAATAGAGAGTAAAACTATGACTGTTAAAGAACTTATTCAAACAGCAATTGATAATTTACCTGAAGAACAACTAGATGAACTTTATCAATTAATTAAAAATTTCACCGCCAGCAAAAATAACTTATTAGAAGAAAAGCCGTCCTTATTCAAACGGCGTTTTCCAGTGGAGAATATGGTGGTTAAAGCTAAAATACTAGGTGATATGGTCAGTCCTATTGTAGATGAAGAAGATTGGGAATGTCTGAAGTAATTGTGCTTGATACGCATATTTAGCTGTGGTTAATAAATGGCAATTTTGACAGATTTCCCGAGCATTGGCTAGAAAAATTTGAGTTAGCAGAATCTCTCGGAGTTTCACCCATTTCTTGCTATGAAATAGCCCTTGCTAACCAACGGGGAAGATTAGAATTCAGTTATACCCTTCAAGAGTGGATTCAACAAGCTTTAACAGTAGCTAAAATAGATATATTTTCAATTACCCCCGAAATTGCCATTAGAGCCGCTAATTTATCTCCCATTCACAAAGATACTTTTGACCGTATTATTATGGCTACAGCCTTAGCATACGGGGCAAAACTGGCTAGTATTGATAACTTATTTCCTAAATATGTCGAAATCAAAGATCATCTCATGGAGAGAGCGAAATAGTGATAAGTAAGAGGACAAAATCAACAGATGATTAAAATTTACACGGAAATCGAACGGGGGCAAAATTGGTTACAGCGCCATCAAAAATGTTGTCCGATATTTGCCCTAGTTTTGGGGTTTACCGAGACGGGATTAATCCCCGGAATCTCCACTGCGGGGGCAACTCCAGAGGATAGAAAATATACTGCGATCGCCGATGCCGAATTTGTCGTTAAAGGGGTTTCTCCCCATCCCCGTTATCCCTTACCTCCCCTAACGGTAGGTGCTTCTCCTGCCTATATTACCCGCGCCGTGGTGGAAAATCTAGCCATTCCCGTCCGGGTTTTTAATGCGGGTTTACCCTTGCCCCCGGCCGTCGATTATATCGAACTGGGGGGACAACCTGCCCGTTGTCTCTCCACCGGCCGCGCCCTAGATCTCCCCATAGTAAAACACCTGTTCGCCCAAGGATTAACCTGGGGAGAAAAATTAGCCCGCCAGTCTAGTTATCTAATTATCGGCGAGTGTGTGGTCGGTGGCACCACCACCGCCCTCGCTATTTTAACGGGATTGGGTTATCAGGCCAAGGGCAAAGTTAATAGCAGCCATCCCCAGTGCAATCATGCTCAGAAACAGGCAATAGTTGAGCAGGGATTGGGGAGAAAAGAATTTTTTGATCCTTTTGAGGTAATCGCCACCCTAGGCGATCCTCAGCAGATTTTCGTCGCTGGCATGGCGATCGCTGCTAGTCGGCAGGGTGGGGTACTCCTCGCCGGAGGAACCCAAATGTTAGCCGTTTCTGCCCTAATTCAAGCTCTAGTGGCTAAATATGCCTATCCGGTTAACTGGGAAAATATCATCGTCGGCACAACTCGCTGGGTAGCGGAAGATAAAACGGGGGATACGGTGGGATTAGCCCGCATGATCGGAAAATTGCCTTTATTAGCCACACAATTAGACTTTTCTGCCTCTAAATACCCGGTTTTGCAAGCTTATCAACAGGGTTTTGTCAAAGAGGGAGTGGGTGCGGGGGGATGTGCGATCGCCGCTTGTCTGTACCGCAATTGGACTAATCAAGATTTGGTCAAAGCGATCGAAAATTTAATCGGGTTTCAACTAAACTGTTGACTATCTAGGGTCTGCAGCAAAAAGTTTTTCGGTGGGGGTTGGGGTGTGGGGGTTGGGGGTTGGGGGTTGGGGTGTGGGGTGTAGGGTGTGGGGTTTTACCGATTTTCAGGGGGTCAATTACCTAATTTTCAGGGAAAAAGTACCTGAATTTTCCCCCTGATCACTCCCATGCCGGCCACTTTTGGATTTCAAAAAGGTCTAAAAGTCTTATCCAACAAGGTTTTTAGATTTATTCAGCCAACCCTAAATACGCGGGCAGCTTATGAGAGAAAATAGTGACAAGCAGATTTCTAGTCGATAATTAGGGCTATTTTCCCCGTCACCGAACCAGTTTCTAGCAATTGATGGGCGCTGATAGCTGCCGCTAAAGGGAAGGTTTGGGAGAGATGAATAGTTAACTTTTTCTCATCAATTAAACGCGCCCCTTGTCTGAGAATTTCTGTTTGATATTTTTGCGCTTCTGGCAGTCCCATCAAAGCTGGGGTTAACATTAATTCTAAACTAATCCGCAAATTGCGATCGCGCGCTTCCTTCCAGCTGCCCCTAGGTTCCAAAATCGTCACCATATCGCCGTACACTCGCACCGCTCGGCAAGTTTGCCCAAAAGTTTCCCCTCCCACCGTATCAAAAGCGATATCTACTCCTTTCCCTGCGGTTTGTTGAAGTATCGCCGAGACAAAATCGGTTTGTTTGTATAAAATCGGGTAATCTGCCCCTAATTGCCGCACTAAACGCTCTTTATCGCTATTTCCCACCGTCGTATAAACTTTAGCCCCCTTCAGTTTCGCCAATTGAATCGCGACATGACCAACACCCCCGGCCCCGCCATGGATAAGTACGCTTTGTCCCGACTGAAGACGGGCGCGATCATAGAGTGCTTCCCAAGCGGTGATTAAAACTAAAGGTACAGCGGCCGCCTCGGCAAAAGAAAGAGATTTCGGCTTGTGGGCTAGATAATCCGCCTCGATCAGGGCATATTCAGCATAATTTCCCGTGCCGGCCTTGCCCAGTCCGCCCCCATAAAAATACACTTCATCCCCGGGGCGAAAATCCTGCACCGCCGCCCCAACGGCCTCGACAATTCCCGCCCCGTCACAGCCCAAAATGGCTGGCATTTGCTCGGGGTAAAAAGTGCCGCGTTTACGAATTTTTGTATCAATAGGGTTGACACCAGCGGCTTTTAATGCTAGTAAAACCTGATGGGGTTGACTAATTTTCGGGGTGGGGACTTCCTGAAGCTGTAGGACATCCACGGCGGTCATGAGGATAGCTTTCATTCTATCTATTCGGGATTAACCCACATTAATGTCTGACCAAATTCTACCGGTTCACCGTTAGCGACGGCGATTTCGACGATTTGCCCGGCCACTTCCGCTTCGATTTCGTTCATCAACTTCATCGCTTCGATGATACAGACCGTTTGTCCGACACGGACTCGATCGTTTTTTTCCACGAAAGACGGTTCATCGGGAGCAGGAGCGCGATAAAAAGTGCCGACCATGGGAGAGGTAATCGCCAGCCATTTTTTATCCATAGCGGCGGCCACGGGTTCGGGAGTGGGGGTTTCTGGGGCCGGGGTGGGACCTGCGGCTACCACTGGAGCGGCGACCGGGGCCGTCACCACCGGCAAGGGAGCGGGGAGAGGGCCAAGGGCAGTATTAACGGTTCCTTTGCGGATATTTAGCTCCAAATCTGCACTTTTCAGGCTAAATTCACTGATATCCGTTGCTGCCAATGTTTTGATCAGTTCTCGAATTTCGTTGTAATCAATAGTCACCGCTCTGAAATCCCCCCGCAAATAAAAAGCAACAAATCCAAATTCGCACCTACCAAACCGTCGATTTTTCGCATCTAGCGGCTAAGTTTTGGGAAACAGGCTCGGAACAAACTGGCTTTAGTCCTAAACCCGCCCCTAATGCCTCATTTCTGGGCTTCTCATCACAATTATTCCCGTCCCAGATAGGAACCGTCCCGGGTATCGACTTTAATCCTTTCACCGATAGAAATAAACAGGGGAACCATCACCTGCGCTCCCGTTTCTACGATCGCCGGTTTCGTGCCACCGGTGGCCGTATCTCCCTTGACTCCTGGATCCGTATCGGTGATTTCCAAGATTACCGAGGTGGGCAATTCTATGTCTAACACTTGATCATTCCAAAAGAGAATATTGACTTCCATTCCTTCCTTCAGATACTTGGCTCGATCGCCCATTTGTGCCGGGGTGAGAGTTGCTTCCTCAAAAGTCTCCATGTCCATGAAGACAAACTGATCGCCTTCTTTGTAGGTGTGCTGCATGGTGCGCTTTTCGATCGTGGCTGAGGGCAAGGTTTCCCCTGCCCGGAACGTCCGTTCTACCACGTTGCCGGTCTGGACATTTTTTAACTTGGTTCGCACGAAGGCCGATCCCTTACCCGGTTTGACGTGCAGGAATTCTACCACCCGCCAGACAGAGCCATCTATCTCGATGGTCGTACCGCTCCGAAAGTCGTTACTCGAAATCATGAAATGCTGTTTAGGCCAAGAAAGATCAACATTCCATTTTACATACTTCCTGTACCCGAAAAAACTTTTTTCCCGCCCGTACAGGTAAGGGGGAGGTGGGAGGTGGGGCAAGCAAGGGACAAAAGCTAATTACTTAGGGTTTGCTGAAAAAGTTTTTCGGTGGGGGTTGGGGGTTGGGGGTTGGGGGTTGGGGG
>NZ_SFBY01000195.1:0-9092 GCF_007095505.1 Microcystis sp. M_QC_C_20170808_M3Col | reverse complement strand
CTTGTGTTCGTTCGTGGAGAGCTTTATTGTAAACTAATCTTACACAGCCCAAAGTGCGCCGCAATAGCGACTCTTGTTCGGGTGTGGGGTAAAATCGAAACGAATAGGCTTTTTCCATGGGGAGCATTTTAGCATATATTTGGTAAATGCGCTAGTATTTAACGGTAAAGCCGTCGTGAAACGACGGGGTTTCAGACCCAAAATTTTCGATGACTGGCAAGACTTCTAAAGCAAAAAAACGGGCGGCATCGATATTATGGGTAGAACTCATGGAACCGACAAAGACCAAATTATGACCGCCGGGATCCCGAGGACGATAGGGAAACATGGCTAAATCAACGCCATTAGGAACGATAGCCACCTTTGCTTCTGGTAGAATTTGTAATAATTGTTCGCGATCGTAATCGGTAGTAGCCACTAATTGCGAAAACTTGGCACAGTAACGTTTTTCGTACTGATAGAGTAAGGGCAGATAGAGAAAATCCCGCAGCGGATAGGCGGAGGCTCCTCTATCTAAATGATTGCGTGTCCAACCGTACACGGAACTGTGAATATCCACTACTGTTTTGACTCGCTGACGGTATTCCGGCCGGACAAAAATCTCGCTGATACTCTGAGCGCAGAGAATCACATCACATTTTTGCTGCTCGACGTATTCATCTACTCGCTCTTGAATGAGCGGCGAACGATAACTAAGAACACTAGCAGGGGTCATCTGTACTATTCCCTCCAGAAAGCGCCCTGTTTGACCGATTAGTTTTGTCAGTCCCTTGCCTGGAGCGGGAATTTGCCGGGGCGGAAATAAGACAAGATGATCGGTAAAGGTTTTGAGTTCTTCGATCTGAGTTTCCGTGACATTCTCCACCCGACGGGCGAACAGGGTGACATCGTGGTTTTGATGAAGACATTTGATCAGGTTAAAAGTTCTCCCCTCGGTTGCCCCGCGACTAGGTGGATAGGGAAATTTATTGCAAAAAAGGACTAATATTCTCATAATTCTGGTTCGGCAGCGGTTTTTGACAATAATTCTACCGTTTCCTTTAGTTGGCTATATACAGGAATCTGAACTGGGTATTTCTCGATCTCCCCAAGGGTGACTTTTCCTCGCCCTGTTAAGAGCAATACGGGCTGACAACCAGCTTCTAGGGCGCATTCTAGATCACTGGCCGCATCGCCGATAAACAACGAGCCGGCTAAATCGATTCCGTATTGGTGGGCGGCGGCCAGCAGCAGATAGGGGGAGGGTTTGCGGCACAGACAACCTTCGTCGGGATGGTGCGGGCAGATGGCAAGATCGTGAAAATGCACCCCCAATTGTCGGTATTCCTCGATCATGCGCCCGTGAATCGCCGCTAGATCATCCCAAGTGAAATAGCCCCTAGCAAGTCCCGATTGATTGGTAATGATGATCAGCAGATAGCCAGCATCCTGCCACTGTTTTAAGGCAGCCGCTGCCCCGGCGGGAATGCTCACCTGTTCTGGTTTACTCAGGTAGGGGATATAGTCTATAACTACCCCATCTCGATCGAGAAATAAGGCTTTGTTCTTTTTTGCTCCATCTTCGCTTTCGCGGTCAGAATTGCCAGGAGGTGGCGGATAGGGGTATTTTTGGTCGCCGTCATTGACGGAAATTGCGGGGAAAGGATTCATTATGTTGGACTTTTTAGAGTCGGGGACTAGAATTCTCAGTTCTTCTGTCAGGGACGAGAGCTTGAACCGATGGACAGACAAAATTTGCGGTATTGTCGCGATTTGTGCTACTTTTCTCGGCTAAATTGCTTCTCTTTACTATCTAGATGTCAGAGTATAGCAATCAGGGCATATTATACGCCGTCAGGCCTTTGGACTTTTGATTATATCAGCAGTATTGTCATGAATTGTTAACATTTTTGTTGGGCCAAACAAAAGGCCAAGACTGGCAAAGGTTGAATCCCCCGCTCAGAAATCCCTCGTCTCGGCCAGAATAGATCAAAAGTTTATTTACAAACAAAACAAATTGTGCTAAGGTTGGGGCGTTTGTGGTATATTCCCAGAATAACTGGCAAAAGATCACTCTTTTGACTCGATCGCTCTAGGTTTCTCTAGAACTATCATTGGCCTGTTTTTCTTGTCCCGTGATCAATTCTACCGTGCTAGGGTTTTTGTACCCAATTAATGGACAGCGATTCTGGTCTTTTGATACTATTCAATGTAATGACAGGATGATTGAGAGTTAAATTTATTCAACTAATAAAAATTGGAAAATCAAACCTATGCGAATGGTGGAAAAATCAAACAAAAAATTAGATAGTTTCCAGAGTGATCCGTCTCTGTCAATTTTAATCAAGACCGAATTGGAAGAAGCTTATAACCTGAAGAAAACCCTACTAACTGAGACAAAATATCTAGAAAAAATCCAAGAGATTTGCCAAGTATGTATCCATGCTTATCGCAACAACCACAAAGTATTAGTCGCCGGTAATGGAGGCAGTGCAGCCGATGCTATCCATTTTGGCGGTGAGCTGCACGGCCGATTTCTCAAAGAAAGACAGTCTTTGCCAGTGCGCGTTCTCAATAGCGATATCGCCAGTTTAACAGCAATCGCTAACGATTATGGTTACGAATATATTTTTAGCCGCCAGATAGAAGCGGAAGGAAACCCTGGCGATGTGTTTATCGGTATTTCCACTTCGGGAAATTCCGCCAATATCCATCAAGCTCTTAAAGTTTGTCAAGTAAAAGGTCTCACTAGCATCGGTTTAACTGGGGGGAAGGGATTAGCTCTAGAGGAAAAAACCGATTATTGTTTGATGATTCCTAGCACCAGTACCCCGCGCATTCAAGAAGGTCATGGTTTTGTTCTTCATACTATTTGTTTAGCGATCGAAGAAGCGCTCTTTCCCAACTAAAATCTCCTAGCAAAAAATCAACCGAAACAGCATACCCATGATTATCAGAACCAAAGCTCCTTTAAGATTAGGTTTAGGTGGTGGCGGCACCGATGTCGAGCCTTACTGTAGTCTTTATGGGGGTTACGTTCTCAACGCTACTATCGATCTCTATGCCTACTGTACAGTCACGGAAATTACTGACAAACAAGTCATTTTTGTTGCCGCCGATCGGGGAGAACAACAAATAGAAACCCTTCAGTTTCCTCTCCCCTATAACGGCGTTCTCGATCTGCACAAAGCGGTCTATAATC
Source organism: Microcystis sp. M_QC_C_20170808_M3Col (assembly GCF_007095505.1). Lineage (NCBI taxonomy): Bacteria > Bacillati > Cyanobacteriota > Cyanophyceae > Chroococcales > Microcystaceae > Microcystis > Microcystis sp. M_QC_C_20170808_M3Col. The sequence goes on along the minus strand of NZ_SFBY01000195.1, from coordinate 5,911 downwards.
GTTTGATTAAAGACTTTAATCAAGGGCAACCTTTACCGCTGCAAATCACCACCTTTTCCGATGCGCCGGCCGGTTCGGGATTGGGTTCTTCTTCTACCCTAGCCGTGGCCATAGTTAAAGCCTTTGTGGAACTGTTAAAATTACCCCTAGGCGAGTACGATATCGCCCATTTAGCCTACGAAATCGAACGAATTGACCTAGGCTGGTTGGGGGGTAAACAGGATCAGTACGCTGCCACTTTTGGCGGCTTTAATTTTATGGAATTTTATGAACAAGATCGAGTCATAGTTAATCCTTTGAGAATTAAAAATTGGGTGATCAATGAATTGGAAGTCTCTTTGATTCTCTACTATACAGGCATTTCTCGCTACTCATCTCAAGTCATTGAGGATCAAATTCAGAATGTCCAAGAAAAAAATGAGCAGGCGATCGCCGCTACCCATCAACTCAAAAAAGAGGCAATTCTCTTTAAAGAAGCACTGCTTAAATCAGATTTTATGGGGATAGCAGAAATTCTGAGAACTTCTTGGGAAGCGAAAAAGAAATTATCCAAATTAATTAGTAATCCGCAGATCGATCACATTTATCAGGTAGCGAGGGAAACCGGGGCCTATTCGGGCAAAATATCGGGAGCCGGTGGCGGTGGTTTTATTATCTTTATGGTCGATCCTACCAAGAAAATCGAAGTAACTAAAGCTTTGAAAGCAGCAGGAGGCCAAGTGATTAATTTTCATTTTACTAAATACGGAACCCAAGCATGGACATTATAACAAGCCAAGGCTCGATGGGGAAGGATTATCCCTATAACCCTAAAAATAGTTTTTAAAAGATTGGCAATAATTCAGATTTTTGAGGTGTATCTATGGACGTAATTATTCTGGCAGGTGGGTTAGGAACCCGGTTGCGATCAGTAATCAACACTTTACCAAAACCCATGGCTCCCGTTGCCGACAGGCCTTTTTTAGAATATCTATTAGATTACCTAATCTCTCAAAAAATTAGCAACAAATTTTTAGTTTCTGTTGGCTATGAATATCAGAAAATTATCGATCATTTTGGCGATAATTACCAGGAATACGAACTAAATTATCTGATAGAAGATACACCCTTGGGAACTGGAGGAGCGCTCCGGTTGGCCTTAAATAAAATTGAAACCGAACAAGCATTAATTGTTAACGGAGATACCTTGTTTAATATCAATTTATCCGCCTTAATTAATTTGCATAATCAAAAAAAATCCCTGATAACCCTTGCTCTGAAGCCCCTAACTGACTTTGATCGTTATAATAATGTTCTGCTAGATGATGACCAAAAAATTATCGGGTTTGAATCCAAAAAATATCAAGATAAGGGCTATATTAATGGCGGTATATATTGTGTAGCAAAAAAAATATTGTCTGGCTTTGATCTGCCATCAAAATTTTCTTTTGAGGACGACTTTCTAAAAGTTTATACCGAGAAAATTCCTATCTATGGCCTTATTTATGACGAATATTTTATTGACATAGGCATCCCCCAAGACTATAATAAGAGTCAGATTGAATTCCCTAAACTTTTTAATTTCCGAAATCGGGTTTAACCTCGTGATTAAGAGACTTTTTGTTAAGAAATAATGAAGCAGAGAGTAGTTAAAGAGGAAACCCTGACAGCATATAGCTTATACAGCCAACTTCAATTGAGCCTAGTAATGGATAAAGCCTATCTCGGTGACTTGAGTGATTCGGAAATAAAACCCGATTGGTAAAGGATATCACAATAATTAGTCATGCTTTCCGGAGACTTTTGATTTTGGTCTTGATGCCATTGTATAACTCCTCGAAGACAAGATTCCAGAAATAACCATACTGGGGAAATCGCTTGACCAGTAAAGCATCGGAAGGAAAAAGAATTCTTGGGCTTTTCATGGAGTAAGGTCTGACTATATATCTTATTTGACTGGGTTCGGGCATCCAATGGCCGATATACATATCTTTTTGAAAAAACTTCGCTTGCAGAAACAACCCTAAAGCTCTATCAAATCCCCAGAGAGGCAACCAAGTTAAAATTTCTCCTATCCGCATACTGCGGACAAAATCATCTAAGGCTTCTTTCACCAGGGTTGTTTTCCAAATATTATTATTGAAAGGTTCTAGATGATAGCCATGAAAATCTTTTCTTTTGGCGTAGGGCCATAAAGCTAGTCTTAACTCGAAAGGATTATCCAGGGGAGCGATAGGAACTTCCACTAAATCTTGGTATTTATCTTGTCTTTTTCTAGAGATATTTAACTGATTGATAGCGGGTAGCTCTGGCCAGGGAGCTTTAATTCTTTCCTCATCGAGATAATCAATTCCCCCCTTATGGAGACGTAAGAGCCAACTTTGGGGAAAATTATCAAAGTAATCTTTCGCTAAGGCAACCACTTGGGGATGCAAGAAATCATCATCATCGAGAGCCAACACATATTGACCAGAAGCATTGAGAAGACCGACGGCTCTCTGGGCTGTTTCTCCCTGATAAAGACTATGAAAAATTTTGACTCTGGGGTCTTCTACGCAAGGGGTAACTGCCCCGGGAGGATAAACCCAAATAAATTCTACTTCCCCTTGAATTGCCAGAAGTTGTTGCAACCAATATTCGGAAAATTTGCCCAGAGTTGGAGTAACGATTGATAGAATTGGTGAGTTGATCATGATTAGCTGACTATCCCTCTTTTCCTAGTCGATAAAGTACATATTTTTGGGGAACTTCCCTGAGATTGGTAATCACCAGATTCCACATATATCCATACGGGAGCATTTCACCTTTGTAGGCCCTAAATTAGGTTTTATGTCAAGCTATTTTGAAAGCCTTGCTAGAAGCCAGTTTTAGCGACAGGTATAATTACTCGCTTGCATAAATGAGATGCTCCCTATCCATAAATAAACTAACGATATATTTGCCGGTTGCCTGTACCATTTGAGGGAGCCAGACTTTTTTATCAAAATTTTTAGGATGAGGGCTGTGATGATCTTTTCTTTCGCGCACAAAGCACATCAAATCTAACTTTCTTTTGTCAAAAGGAACGATGGGAATTTCCTTTAAGTAGCCACTTCGATCTGAGCCATCCTGATTTTTGGAGCTTTTATCCCACACAGTTAGTTCTTCTATCCGGGGCAGCGGTTGCCAGGGACTGCTCAGTTCTTTTGTTTCCCCATACTGAAATCGCTGAGTACAGAGTCTCATCACCCAGCTATCTGGAAATCGCTGGAAATACTGTAGAACCATGGTCAAGATATCGGGATGAAGCAACTCATCACAATTAATGGTTAGTGTGTAAGGTGCTGTCGCATTCATTAACCCACTAATTCTTTGAATAATTTCTCCCCGCAAGGGACTGACTATTTGCTGTACCCTGGGGTCGGACGTGGGATACTTAGGTGCTCCTGGTGGATGAACCAAGATAAATTCTACTTCTCCCTTGACCTCGGTCAGCGCATTAAACCAGTGGTCAGTAAATCCCTCTCTAGTGGGAATAACAATTGATAGGCTTGGTGTTGACACCTTGTCCATGATAAAAAAATTTTTTCCTCTATTTTTTGATGCCATTGTATCATAGTTCTCCGGCAACAAGGAAAATTTCTGGAAGATTGGAAGGCTGAGAGGTCAAGAGTGGGAATTCAAGAAAAATAAAATCGATATTCAACTTGTTTCCCATCCTAAAAACTGATTTCTAGGTTTTTTTATCCTTGAGAAATTAATCATGCCCAAAATCCGAAGTACTGGTAGTCTGATAAGCTTATATAGCAAGCATAAGGGCAAATATTAACTAATATAAAATCGTGACTAAATCAGCATTTCTAGGACTTCCCTGGGGGGGAATTACGGTTAGGAACTTTTTCTATATACATGACCACTATTCTAGCAAATAGAGAGAATTTTTGTCTATTAAGAAATTCTACAAATTCCATGGGTACATCAAGAGAAGTTAATGGGTGCATCCATTGATGGATAAGGGTTTTCGGCTGTTATAGCTGAACTTCCCTCGTATAAATATACTAGCTATGCCTAAAAGTCTTACAGAGCCTGAGTTAAAGCAATGTAATACTAGTTAAATACTGGCTACAAACTCCTGAAATCGTTACGCAGATAGGGTTTGAGGCAAAATTTTTTAAATTTGACCCTTCGACCATTATAGCTTGTTTCGGGGCAGAAAACCAGCAAAAACATGGCTACAGAGGGAATCGCTGACTCTAGAGATTAATGAGACCATCTGTTATAATAAGGTTAGCGATCACTATACAGCCAACTCTAGGTCATCGCTCTACTCCAGATACAGTCAACGGTACAGCCATTTTCAAAGGTAAAATGTACCCAGTGACAGCTTGTCAATTTTTTCTTAGAAGCGACCTGCAGTAAGGGTTTTGTTAATTTTTTAGTATTTCTGTATGGGGGAAGTCCAGTTATAGTAGATATGTACGTGGGAAGTTCAGTTATAATTTCCGAGGAGAAATTTACAAAAGACAAAAACGCTATCCCGAAGCTCTCCAAGACTATCAAAAACTTCTCGAACTGGACGAAAAAAATCTGATTGCGATTACCAATATCGGCTTAATTCATTACGAACAAGGCGATCTAAACTTGGCTAGTAGCCAATTTCAAAAAAGTCTCGAAATTAACCCCCAATCTGCCGAAAATCAACTGGCTCTCGCTGTTACTCTCTACCGTCAAGGCAATACGGGGAAAGCGATCAAACTCGCTAAAAGCGCGCTTAAAATCGACCCTGAATTTTCTCAGGTTGAAACCCTGCAAAAAAATCTCTGGGGTGATAAAATCATCGCCGATGCTCGGAAACTACTCTCCCAACTGTAGGATAATTCCCTGAGACTTTTTGATACCAGAGCCGTTTTTAATAGTACGATTAACTGCCAATCTAACTTTAAAAACCCACTTCCCACTCCCCACTTCCCAATATTTTATTACCTTTTAAACAGGATTTCGTATGATTACGACGACAATCTTCTTCGCAAAATCTTGATTATTCTCCTTTCGATCGAGCTTAAAAAATTTTTTTTCCCAGTACTTGACAACTTATGTTAAGTTGATAGTGGCAGTTGCAAGAAATTAACCCCCAGTTCTCACCTAGGAATTGTTAAGATGAGGAATTTTTTCTCGTCGGTTTCTAGTGGGAAGAATGGAGTTGAAAACGATTACCTGTCCAACTCGATCCCAGTCCCTTGGTAGAGTGACTGACGGATAAGCTCGATCTGTTTGCAGATTTAGCTAGTTTTCTCGTCGCTAGTCATTCAATGATCAATGGGGAAAGATCGAGCCTACCTAATTTTAACTATCTTCTCTCCTCCCTAATCAAACAATGCCTACCATGACCTTAGTGTTACCAATGATGTATCTACTGGTGATCTACCTCTTACTAGCGATCGCCAAAAAAGCTAAAATCAACTCCTAATCACTGATCAGATTTGAGTTTTAAGTGAGCAGTATTATAGCGTTTCTCAGATACATGAGGTTCGTTCTTGCAGCTGAAATAGTGGGACTTAGGCGTTTTCGGTCAGCAAAAAAGGCTCAAACCATTACGGGACAAAGGGTTAACCTCGATTTATGATTTTCCTTGATATATCTGGGTTTCAGCGATTTTGGGCTTGGTCGAAGTAAATCCTAAGCGGGGATTGGAGTTGAGGCTTTTCTCGATTTGTTTTTTGTCTAAGTCCCAATAGTTGATTAGCAAGTATTGTAAAGTTTCAATACAAATATAGTCAGATATAGTCAGACATGGTAATATATAGACAGGAAACTATCAGACTAGGCAAAAAAAGCAGGAATAAGTTATCGAACGGCTTGGAGGTGGTGGAAACAAGGGAATTTAACAGGCTATCAATTGCCTTCTGGTACAATTATCATAACGGATGACAACCCTTCAAAACCCGACGCTGAG
>NZ_SFBY01000194.1:0-2637 GCF_007095505.1 Microcystis sp. M_QC_C_20170808_M3Col | reverse complement strand
GTGTGGGGTAAAATCGAAACGAATAGGCTTTTTCCATGTCTCACATTTTAGCATATATTTGGTAAATGCGCTAATATTTAACAGTAAAGCCGTCGTAGAACGACGGGGTTTCAGACCCAGTTTTTCGATGACCCTAGATATTATCCCCGAAGGCGAAGAACGCGAAGTGGAAGCTGTCAGTAGTGCCGCCATTGATGGTGCGCCGATCGCCTATATTGTCGTCTTAGCGGCCATTGTCACTACCCTTTCTTTTATTCCCTTCTCCATTGTCCTCGCTTCCGGCGGTAGTATGCCCCTCAGTCAAGCGGTTTTTCCCCTCTTGGGTTGGTTACTCGGCCCGATCGCTGGAGCGATCGCTAGTGGCATTGGGTCCTTAATTGGGGCTTTCCTTGCCCCCTACACGGCAGGAATTCCCGCTATTTCGGTCTTTGGGGCAATTATATCCAGTTTTGTGGCGGGAACGATGGTTTTAGGCAAAAAACGCCGTTATTGGTGGTTAGGATTAACGTTAATTTTTCTGATTCCCCTGTTTATCTACGCTAACCGGGCGATCGGACTGAACGGCATTTCGCCACGAATCTTTATCGCTGGGGCTTTCGTCGATTGGTCAGCTTTGGTATTATTTATCCTACCAACCCGGACTCTTTTTACCCATTGGATCAAAGGTAGCAATTTGGCCCTAGTAGCGGCGGGAATTTTTGGCGGGACTTGGACCGCCAGCGGACTCTCCCATTTAGGGGCCGTCGCCATTACCTACTCGATTTTTAACTGGCCCGAAGAAGTCTGGATCGCTTTAATTCCGATCATTCCTGTAGAAAATCTGATTCGTTCCCTCGTCGGTATGGTGATCGGTTGTGGTGTGATTGCCGGTTTACGGGCGATCGGTCTGGTTAAATCAAGAGAGGCGATCTACTAAGTAGGAAGTTTTCCTTTTGGGGGGTCGGGTGTCGGGACGGACGCAAAGGCAAGAATTGCCCCGTTGCGTCCAACCCCGCAGGAAAAAAAGAGAACTAGCGTTTTAGCCAACTCATCATCGCTCGTAGATCTTGGCCGACTTCTTCGATCGAATGTTCTGCCTCTTGACGACGCATAGCGGTGAACCCCGGTTTACCTGCTTGATTTTCGAGGACAAACTCTCTGGCGAATTGTCCCGATTGAATTTCCCCGAGGATTTTCCGCATTTCGGCCTTAGTCGCTTCCGTCACCACCCGCGGACCGCGAGTGTAGTCACCGTACTCGGCTGTATTGGAAATACTATCGCGCATTTTGGCTAAACCGCCCTCGACGATCAGATCGACGATCAGTTTTACCTCGTGTAAACACTCAAAATAGGCTAATTCGGGCTGATAACCAGCTTCCACGAGGGTTTCAAAGCCAGCTTTAATTAAAGCACTTAAACCGCCGCATAATACTGCCTGTTCGCCAAAAAGGTCGGTTTCTGTTTCCTCGCGGAAAGTGGTTTCCAAAACCCCGGCCCGAGTGCCACCGATACCTTTAGCGTAGGCCATTGCCCGCTCGCGTGCTTGGCCGGTAGCATCTTGATAGACGGCGAATAAACAGGGGACTCCTTGACCTTGTTCGTAGGTGCGACGGACGAGATGGCCCGGTCCTTTGGGTGCGACCATAACCACATCGACATTATCCGGGGGAACCACTTGACCAAAATGAATATTAAAGCCGTGGGCAAAAGATAACACCTTGCCTGCGCTTAAATTCGGGGCAATTTCGTTGAGATAAATCGTTTTCTGCACTTCATCCGGTAAGAGGATCATGATCCAGTCGGCAATTTTAGCGGCTTCGGCCACATCATAAACCGGAATACCGGCTTCTTTGGCTTTGATTGCCGATTTACTGCCGGGATATAGACCAACAATCACATTAACGCCACTATCCTTGAGATTTAATGCGTGGGCATGACCTTGGGAACCATAACCAATAATAGCGATCGTTTTTCCCGCTAATAAATCTAAATTGGCATCCTCATCATAGTACATTCGTGCCATCGAAATCGCTCCTTAACTTCTTTTGTCACTGTGCAAACTCCTAATTATACGGGAAAATCACGCCCGTCAGAAGCATTTGATCGCCGGTTTCCTGGAGTCAGGAAAAAATAGTGCCTAGAAAAAATGAACTAGGCTAATCCGCTTCGCGCTCGATTAGCGTTTCCAAAGCTAATCTCACAGATTTTGCGCTTTTGACGCTTCCTTTGGCAGACTTACCGTTTGAGTCCTGACGGCTCCTTACTTTTCCCGTTAAGTCTGAAAACGACGGCAGAATAAGGGTTTCAGGCTCTTGCCGATTGTCAATAAGCTAATCTTAATGACAATGACCAACGAGAGAATAGGACTTCGAGATAGGGGGAAAGCAAGCGAGCGCTCAATTAAAAAGATAGCGGGAAAAGTCAGCTGAGCAGTTGAGGCAGCATTGACTTGAGCGATCGCATTTAAAGGTAAAGATTGAACAGGCCGAATGTTTTAGGTTTACCCTGAGTTTATTGCTGTAATTCTTTCAAAAAATCGGTGGTGATTCGATAGTAGTGATGGGGCTTAATGCCTTGCCAATTGGGCATTGTAGTCGTGTATGAAATACCAGATAGCCCCGATATGATTATCCATTTTTTTGGAGAACGATAGACTC
>NZ_SFBY01000193.1:0-9079 GCF_007095505.1 Microcystis sp. M_QC_C_20170808_M3Col | reverse complement strand
GTAGAAATAGGACTAACCGATATCAAGGGGGATATTAAAGTGTTAGACGAGAAAATCGAAGGCATCGACAATCGGCTCAGATCGGTAGAGGGAACCCAAAAAAATCAGGTCTGGACATTAATTATCCTTTTGGGGAGTGCCATTATTACGGCCGGTTGGAAAGTATTTTTTTCCAGTAATATCTGAGTTCTCTAATTCTCAACAAGACTACAGTTAACCGCTCCTGAAAAAAATTTTCTTAAAGCCTAGACTAAGATAAAATTATATCCAACCAGATGCAGTATAGGAGTTGACCCAATGTCTAACGAAACTGTTACTTATTCCCTTGATGTCGTCCTTAAAGAAATTAAAGACAGTATCAAGGAAGTTAGCCAGAAATTCGATAAGATTGATGAACGGTTTGATCGATTAGATAATCGCTTAACAAAACTTGAGATAGGACAAGCTGATATCAAAGGGGATATTAAAGTGTTAGACGAGAAAATCGAAGGCATCGACAATCGGCTAAAATCAGTGGAAGGAACCCAAAAAAATCAGGTCTGGACATTGATTATCCTTTTGGGAAGTGCCATTATTACGGCCGCTTGGAAAGTATTTTTTTCCAGTAATATCTGAGTTCTCCAATCCTCAACAAGACTACAGTTAACCCAACACAAAAGGATAAAACCTTGTTTCTGGTTGACCAGATTTTCTAATTGCTTACTTGCCAATACAAAAACGGCTAAAAATGCGATCGAGTACCGATTCAGTTACTTCTTCGCCGGTAATTTCTCCTAATGCTTGAATGGCAGTACGCAGATCGATCGACCAAAAATCAAAAGGTAAATTTTGGTCAATTGTTTTTTTGACCTGTTGCAAAGCAATTTTCGCCCTAGTTAAAGCGGCCGCTTGTCGTTGATTAATGGCTAAATCCAAATTAGCCGCCTGTAATTCTTGATTTTGGACAGCATTAATAATACTTTTTTCTAAGTCTTCAATACCCTGATTTTGGGCGGCGGATAGCTTGACAACTCGCTCAATTTCTGCTGGGTAAATTATCATTTCGGGATTAGCTAAATCAATTTTATTAATCACTAAAATTAATCGGCGATCGCTGACAGAGCGATAAATTTCCTCGTCTTCCTCGGTCCATCCTGACTCTGCGGAGACGGTTAAGAGAACTAAATCAGCAGACCGGGCCGTTTGACGGGAACGTTCCACCCCAATTTGTTCGACTCGATCGCTGGCCGAGCGAATTCCTGCCGTATCGAGGACTTGTACGGGGATTCCCGCCACAACTAGCTGAGATTCGACAATATCGCGGGTAGTGCCGGGTAAATCGGTGACAATCGCTCGATCGCTCCGACTCCAAGCATTTAACAAACTGGATTTACCCACATTCGGCCGCCCCACGATCGCCACTTTCAGACCACTACGCAGCAATTCCCCGCGCTCGGCAGTGGCTAAAATTAAATTTACTTGACAAAAAACCTGTTCTATGCTATAAAGAATCACCTCGTGATCCAAGGGCGGTAAATCCTCTTCAAAGTCAATACGGGCCTCTATTTCGGCCAAAATATCGAGACAGGTGGCACGCAAATGGCGGATCGGTTGCGCGAGTTTCCCCTGTAAACCAGCGAGGGCAAATTGTGCCGCTTGGGGAGAACGCGCCCCAACGAGATCGACGACGCTTTCAGCTTGAGTTAGGTCAATTCTGCCGTTAAGAAAGGCACGCAGGCTAAATTCCCCCGCTTGTGCCAAACGGGCCCCATTTTCTAGACATAACTGTAACACCTGTTGTACGGGCATAATGCCGCCATGACAGTGAAATTCCACCACATCCTCGCGAGTGAAAGAGCGGGGTGCTAACATGAGCAACAGTAAAGCTTCATCGATAATTGCTTGACTTTGGGGATGCCGGATATAACCGTAGAGAAGACGATGACTTTGCCATTTTTGACGATTGCGGGTATGAAAAAGCTGACGAGCGATCGCCAATGCCTGACTACCGGATAAACGGACAATACCGATGCTACCCTGTTGCGGAACGATCGCCGTAGCGATGGCAGCGATCGTATCCCCTGTGTTTAACATCTCTTAATCACTCCTTGCTAAAATTGAACTCCGTATCAATTTTGTCAGCATTTATGCCCGAAAATATGCATTCACGGCCATTAAAAGCGAGAAAAAGCGGCAAATATTCGAGTAATCGCTTACTGCGATTTTTGCGCTATTGGTATATTCGCTTAATGCGATTACAAGGACATCCTAGGGAAATTGCCAGGGGTTTTGCCTTGGGAGTTTTTTCGGGATTTTTCCCGTGGATGGGCCTTCAAATCATCGTCGCTATCTTTTTAGCCACCCTATTTCGTGCCAACAAAATCGCAGCTGCTGCAGGTACTTATATCAGCAATCCCTTGACCGATCTGCCAATTTTCCTGTTTAACTATAAATTAGGAGAGTTTATTCTTGGTCAAAGCGGGCGATCGAATCTGGGCAACATTTTTCAAACTAATCAAAGCTTCACCGAAAAGTTAGCTAGTTCTGGCGGCCAATTTCTTTTGACCCTGTTTTTTGGTTGCTTACTATCAGCGACGGTATTTGCTACGATAACCTATTTTGTTAGCTATCGCCTAGTTCATCAACGGTATCACCGGCGACAAACAGGTAGAAAACGCTGATAAGTCTAAACTATGATTTGAATGATTGAATGAATACAATGATTGTGTTGTATTCAGCAAGTCTTCATCAATGATCAATCATAGTCCATCCCATAGTCAAATTGATCGCAGTTAAGACGATGGATGTGACTGTCGCATCATTTGTAAATTATTACGAATCATTTGTGTATTGAGATGCTCTTTACTTAATGTATTGCTATACAATACTTTTGTCATTTAATCAGTAGGAAGCAGGTCTGAAATTATATTTTTAAAATCTCTCACTTTTGCAATAAAAGGAAGAACTTGTAATTCATCAAAATCTGCAAAGTCTGTATAATCTGCTTCGAGACGGTATTCAAACAATTCGTTATAAATTGCACCAAAGTCTTTTGAAATAATTTCACTACGGATGTAGTTTTTATTGAAGAGACTACGGACACCTGTATGTTTTGGAGATGAGAGATTATCATAAGCAAGTAAAGCCGTAACAGCATAAAAGCAACTATAGTATAGACGATTGATACAACTATTCCATCTTGCACCATCAGCAAGAGAACAAGCATCTTGATAAGCTTCCTCTGCACGATTTAAACGATACCTAATTAGTTGATCGTGAGGGGAATTTTTACTCATAGCATAATAGCTTCTTTGTTAACTGATTGCCAGAAAGGAGTAGTTTGTAATAAGGGATGTTCCCATTGATTTTTGCTGCGAACAATGGTACAAATAACTTCTTCTGTTTCCCATTCGATTTCATAAATTTGACGACGGATTTGAGATGTGCGAGTAGGGTTGGTGATCCCATCAACTAATACTAATATATCCCAATCAGAGTCTGGTTGAGCATCATTCCGCGCCCGTGAACCATAAAGAAATATTTGCGCTTGTGGTTCGATCGCTTGTACTGCTTGTTTAATTTTATTGAGTAATAGTTGTTTTTCCATGATTTTTTATGACCTTTTTTGTACTGCAAAACAATATTAACAATATAATCCATCCCATAATCCCATAATAAGTCTAAACTGTGATTTGAATGATTAAATGAATACTATGATTGTGTTGTATTCAGCAAGTCTGTACCTTTTTGTAAATTGCAAAAAATACAGGCATAGCACAAATTATCAGCCGAAGTTGCTCCCCCATGTTTAACACTAATGATATGATCCACCTGACAGCCAGATACCCTATCAGAAGCAGAAATTAAGCAATATTCACAGAGAAAATCGGCACGTTCAGCAACTAATTTTCGCAATTCTGCACTAATGTAAGGTCGAGCCATTTTAGTTAGCTCCATTGAGATATTTGTGAGCTTTTGCTTTTGCTAGGGTTATAATATGTTCTAGCATTAAATAAGCATCGAGTTCCTGTTTTTCATCTTGGGTAAGTTCATTATTTTTAGCGTTATAAATTAGGTCTTCTAGGCGATTTTGAGCGGTATCGGAAAGATGAAAGTTAATCACCGATTGGGGGGTGGTTCCCCCTGCGATTAGTTCAATAATTTCGTTATAGACTTTGATGGTTTGAGTTGCTGTATTCATGGGTTTATTCTGTTGGGTTTATTGGGTAGGGAAAAAGCAATTACAATTTAATGAACTGTAAAAGAATTGCTGTTTTTCTATCAGGTTTAAAAGTGGCGATCGCTGTTTAATTTATATTAGGAACACTATTAATTTGTCAACCAGATTTTCTGATCCTAAACTTATTTTTATCCACAATTACCGTTGAGCCAATAATTTTTTTTATATCTACGGTATTGATAAAATTTTCTAAAACCTGTCTAATTTCTACCGCTATCGCCTCAAAAGGAAATCGTAAAATAATCAGACCACAATGGGTATTGGGAGGATAATTTTTGATATTAGCCCATCCCAAATCACGGCTAATAATAATTCGCTATTCTCGTTGAGCAAATCGAAATAGCTCAGGGTCTTTTGTGCCACTTAGTCCAGAGGTTTTTACATGAATAGCGTCATAACCTTTAGAATTTAGCAAGTTGCTTAAACTTAAGGGGCAGTCTTCATCAATTAAAAAGCGAATTTTCAACTGGTTTTCTCCATTGGATAAATGATTTCATTATTTAAAAGTTCAGAAAAATATGCTAAAGAAGCAAGAATTTGCTCTTGAGTAACTCCATATTCCTCCATGACTTCTTCATAGCTCATTCCTCCTGCCAGGGAACCAATAACAATGGCGATCGGGATTCGGGTTCCTGTTAAGATTGGTTTACCATGTTGAATTTCGTTATCTATGGTAATAGCATTATTTAATAAGTTGGTTGTCATTAATTTTCTCCGTTTAAGTTTGATTAAGAATAAACTGATTTAATTTCCTAAAAACTTGACATAATCCCATCAATCACAGTTAATACGATGGATGTTGCTGTTGTCGCATCTTTTGTAAACTTTCCCGAATCTTAACAGTATTAGGATGATTCTCCCCTAAAGCTTGCTCGGCAATTGCTAATGCTTGTAAATAGAGGGGTTCAGCTTCTTCGTACTTTCCTTGAGAATTGTACAATTTTGCTAAACCATTGAGGGAAGATGATACATCGGGATGATTCTCCCCTAATAGTCGTTTTCTCAATTCTAAAGCTTGTAAATAGAGTGGTTCAGCTTCTGCGTACCTTCCTTGGGATTGGTAGAGTTTTGCTAAATTATTAAGATTTTCAGTGATATTGGGATAGTTATCGCCTTCAAAAATTTCTGGACAGTATTTTTTTTGATTTGCCAGAAATTCCTGTGAGGTAACTTCAGTAAAATCTTGGTGGATAATATTGCGAAATTCTTGAGGATCTAGCATGGTTAATTTTCTCCTTCTATTTAATTAACTCTTCATACTCATCATGAGAACCAATCCAAAACCAGTAATAATCTTCACCTTTTTTCAATGCTAAAGCTCTATAATTCTCAGTTATTCGGACTGACCAGACATTTTTCCCTACTTTCTTGAAATGTAATGATCGATGGAAAACATTACTAATCCAGAGACGATAGGCTTTTTTTGCCTGTTGCTTAATGTAGGGAGGTAAGTTGGCATAACATTGCCAAAAATCAGGAGTTGTTAAGGATTTCATCTAAAGGCTTAACTTGATTGTTACTGATATCATTGTTGACTTTTTGTAATAGTCGATCGAGTTTCCCTGATTCGAGATCGTTTTTTATCTGTTTGTCCCAACTATCATCAAGATAGTCTTGTAACCAAGCTGATAATTGATGGATTTCTTCGTCAGGCAACTGGAGAATCGCGGATTCAATATCTTTGAGTGTAGTCATGATTGTTTGGTTGATTGAAGGTGATTGTATTATTTTATATTGTTGTATTATCGGATGGGTTAATAACCCATCCTACGGGAGCGACTCTAAGTTTTCCCGAATCCTAACAGTAGTAGAATGATTCTCCCCTAAAGCTTGCTCGGCAATTGCTAAAGCTTGTAAATAGAGAGGTTCCGCTTCCTCGTACTTTCCTTGGGAATTGTACAATCTTGCTAAATTGTTAAGGGAAGTTGCCAAATCGGGATGATTGTCTCTTAAGAGTCGTTTTCTCAAATCTAATGCTTCTAGAAGGAGAGGTTCCGCTTCTGTGTACCTGCCTTGGAAATAGTACAATTCTGCTAAATTGTTGAGGGAAGTTGCCACAAGGGGATGATTGTCTCTGAAGAGTCGTTTATACAAATCTAATGCTTCTAGATAGAGAGGTTCCGCTTCTGTGTACCTGCCTTGGTATTTGTACAGCTGTGCTAAATTGTTGAGGGAAGTTGCCACAAGGGGATGATTGTCTCTGAAGAGTCGTTTATACAAATCTAATGCTTCTAGATAGAGAGGTTCCGCTTCTGTGTACCTGCCTTGGGATTCGTACAATGATGCTAAATTGTTGAGGGATTGTGCCACAAGGGGATCATTGTCTCCTAAGAGTCGTTTTCTCAAATCTAATGCTTCTAGATAGAGAGGTTCTGCTTCTGTGTACCTGCCTTGGGATTTGTACAATCCTGCTAAATTGTTGAGGGAAGTTGCCACATGGGGATCATTGTCTCCTAAGAGTCGTTTTCTCAAATCTAATGCTTGTAAAAAGAGGGCTTCCGCTTCTTTGTACCTGCCTTGGGAACGGTACAATGCTGCTAAATTGTTGAGGGAAGTTGCCACAAGGGGATCATTGTCTCCTAAGAGTCGTTTTCTCAAATCTAATGCTTTTAGATGGAGAGGTTCCGCTTCTTTGTACCTGCCTTGGGAATTGTACAATGCTGCTAAATTGTTGAGAGAAGTTGCCACATCGGGATGTTCTTCTCCCAAACGACGGCGAGTTACTGCTAGACATTGCTTAAACCAAGGTTCAGCTTCTTCGTACAATCCCTGCCCTTCATAGAATAGCCCCAATCCTGCAAAAGACGGGATTAAATCCTCATCCTCCAGCCATTGTTCTAACTCTGTTGCTGACTCCGCAATATGGGGAATAGATAGGGCGACGGCTTCTACTTGCTCCTTAGTTGGAGTATCAGGAATAGTCTTTGCCTCCTCAACCATACCCCGACAAAAGGAGCGTTTCAACTCATCCCCATCCTCTCGCAGTGCCAACTTAGCCTGAAAAAACTGTCGCACCAACGGATGAAACTGATAAACTTCTCCCTCTACCGCTTGCAACAGATGAAGGTTGAGTAATTCGTCCTCTCTAATATCTTCCAACTCCTCCTCATCCTCAGCAGACAAACACCTTTCTATCACCAACCGCCAAGGAATAGGAGCCAAAGCAAAGAGACTGAGGAAACACCCTAAATCCCGTGCTGGCTGATTCAACTCCTCCCAACTCACCTCAAAAGCCGCCTCTATCCCTCTTTGGGCAGTCATATCTGGCGAAGGATTCTGCAAAGCAGACAACTGTAAGCCCTTATCTATCAACTGCTGTTGCATCCTCGCCAATGTCCAATTACTACGCCGCTTGAGGAAACGCCCCACCAATTCCAAGCCCAAAGGCAAATACCCTAGCAACGCACATAGCCCCTTTCCTAACTCTAATTCAGCTTGCAGACGCGACGCACCAATCAGAGATTCCAGCAAAGCAAGGGCGGCTGATTCGCTTAAAACGGGTAAACGCAACTGCTCAAAAGATGCGGCCAGCCAGTGTTGTCGAGTCGTAATCAATACCTTAAATCGTTGTTCTTGGGGAGGCAAATAATCTTGGATTTCCGCGTATTGATGCACGTCATCTAAAATCAGCAGTACATCCCCTGGCGGTTGCCATCTTGCCCAACAATAATCCAATTGCCCCCGCAAATTCAAATCTTCAGGGGGAAACAAGCCCAACTGCGACTTAGCAAATTCTAATAGTTGTACCCCTACTGTTTCACCTTGCACCCCGATCCAGCAAATACCGCCTGCATAAGTTGATTTTTCCTTATGATGTAGAGCATACTGGAGTGCTAATTCTGTCTTACCCACTCCTGCCATTCCCGTCACGACGGCGGTAATCGCAATTCTTTCTTGTTGCTGTAACTGGTGGTGCAGTTGTGTCATTGCATCTTCACGCCCCACAAAATTAACCGCCCCAGTACGCGCTCGATTGAGATTATTCGGCGATTCTGCTGGTTTTTCCGCTTGGGGAGTCTGAGGAGGATTGATAATTTGGTCGCCCTGTACAACTCCAGCAACTCCATAGGCTGCGTTGAAGTTTTGCTCAATCTTGGACTCTTCTGCCATTGCTCGGATACCTCCTTTGCCACATTGTAGGATGAGTTCGTAACCCATCCCAATATCACTCTGCTGTTTTCCAACCTTCAATTAAAGCCATTGTTACATTGAGGTAAGGATTATCTAGAAATTCCTCAAGGGCAGCTTTCCCCCCTGATTTCACCGCGCCTAGCAATCGCTTTCTGACAGGAGTTGACACCGCCGCATTGATGTAAGCTTCCTTTTGTTTTTCTGTCGCAGTGGGATTTGTCTCTTCCAGTTGTTTGAGCAATCGCTGAATTTCTGCGGCAGCTTCGGCTAAATCTTGCTTCTGAGGAGAGGCGTAGATAATTTGGTCTCCAGCAACTTTTCCGGCTACTCCATAAACGGGTGCATTAAAGTTCTGTTGTACTTCTGGTGAATCAGGCATAGCTCATACTCTCACCGATTAAAAGGAGGGACAATTTCATCGCCAATCTCTTCAGATTTCTGTTCAGGATATCGTAACAAAAATGGCCCTCTTGGATTTGGTGGATAAAATGTATTCTAAGATAAATTTCTCCTAGCGAGGGGGTGGAAGGAACCACAAAGACACAGAGGACACAAAGATCGATCCTCTGTAAGTTAAACTGATCACACAGAACCTAGAAGATTTCGAGAAAAAGCTAAACCTACCAAACCCGGGGCGTAAACTCCGCATCATTTAAAATTATTACATTTTCCCCTGACTGCACCAACACAAATAAACCCTGACGACAACCATAACTCGCCACCTCATTG
>NZ_SFBY01000192.1:0-4099 GCF_007095505.1 Microcystis sp. M_QC_C_20170808_M3Col | reverse complement strand
GTAAATTCGGCACTTCCTCCTTGATGTTTTTTCCTAAAGTTGGGATACTTAGTACGACCAGCAAAGAAGTTAGTAAAAGCTGTTTGTAAATGTCTTAACCCTTGTTGTAAAGGTACACAACTAACTTCATTGAGAAAGTCTAATTCTTCTTGCTTTTTCCACTCGGTTAGCATTGAAGAGGTTTCAGTATATCCTACTCTTTCTTGTCTTTCATACCATGCTTGTGTTCTGACATGGAGAGCTTTATTGTAAACCAATCTTACACAGCCCAAAGTGCGCCGCAATAGCGACTCTTGTTCTGGTGTTGGGTAAAATCGGAACGAGTAGGCTTTTTCCATGTCTCACATTTTAGCATATATTTGGTAAATGCGCTAGTATTTAACGGTAAAGCCGTCGTGAAACGACGGGGTTTCAGACCCAAAATTTTCGATGAAAAACTTCGCCAAAGATATACGGAATTAATCGAAGCCCAATATAGTCCCGATCTGACTGCCGTGCAGAACTTTATCCAGAAAAATAACATTCGTTTTTGGTTACTCGATCGCTCCGCTTTTTCCCCAGACTACCCAATCGATAAAGTTGGCCTTCAATCCTTTGGATCGGTAACTTCTCGTGCGGTAGAAAGACTTCGCACGGGAACTCCCCTCGTTTTATCCGAGTTGAGCGAGAGTTGTTCGGTTGTGGAATCGAAAAATATTATCCTCTTAGATGCTCGATGTATTCTCGATGCAAAAAACCCAGTTCGGTAGTTGGGCGGGGATTAGATAACGTCAGTTCAGGTTAAGGATATTTTGCCATGACTTCCACGCAGGAATAGGGCTGACCGGCCACGGTAAAATAATGGTTTCGGCTTTTATCCCGAACTCAGGTTAGTTCTGCCATGGCAATTCTACAAATCCGCTTAATTTGACGGCTTTTTACGATCCTCTGCGGCTGCTTCTTCTGGAATTTGCACTGGGGTCTCTTCCGTCAAAATATTAGGCACATCATCACTTAAACTAGCCGTTTGATAAACCCGCTCACTTTTGCCGAATAAAGTTTTCATATCTTGGGAATAATTAGAAGTGATCGATAATAAAGCTCCCGCAAAAATATAGAGAGGTAAAGGCAAAATAAAACCCTTCGCCCACTGATAAAATTCTACCAATAAAAACAACAATACACAACCCACAACCCATACTTTCATCACAGTTTTTTCTCCTATTTTTACGAGAAAAGGTGAGCAAAAAGCCCACCTTTTATTTAACTAATTCCAGTTAGAATTTATTCCATCACGGGAGCGATTAACTCGCGTCTTTCTCCCGAAATAACTTTCACCTTACCTTCCTCATCGATATCGACCATGGCAGTATCACCATCACCCACGCGTCCGGAGAGAATTTCCTCAGCCAGAACATCTTCCAAGAGACGCATAATCGCACGACGTAAGGGACGAGCGCCGTAGGCCGGATTATAACCTTCCTCGATCAAGCGTTCTTTAAACTTATCAGTAACAGACAAAGTAATATTTTGTTCTGTCAGACGTTTAAACACATCCTTGAGCAGGATTTCGGCGATTTCCTTGACTTCTTCCTTATTGAGTTGACGGAAGACAATAATCTCATCAAGACGGTTAAGGAATTCCGGACGGAAATATTGTTTTAATTCCTCATTAACCAGCGATCGAATGCGATTATACTGGGCCTCGGCCTGATTATCGGCAAACTCGAAACCTAAACCACCGCCACCCTTCTCGATCACTTTAGAACCGATGTTCGAGGTCATGATCAACAGGGTATTTTTAAAGTCCACCGTGCGACCTTTGGCATCGGTCAAACGTCCATCTTCAAGGATTTGCAGAAGCATATTGAAGACATCGGGGTGAGCTTTTTCGATTTCGTCGAATAGCACCACCGTATAAGGACGACGACGCACCGCTTCCGTTAATTGTCCCCCTTCGTTGTAACCAACGTAACCCGGAGGCGAACCGATTAACTTAGAAACCGTGTGCCGTTCCATGTATTCCGACATATCGAGACGGATCATCGCATCTTCCGAACCAAAGAAATAAGCGGCCAGAGCTTTAGTTAACTCGGTTTTACCTACCCCCGTCGGACCGGAGAAGATAAAGGAAGCAATGGGACGGTTGGGATTTTTCAGACCGACGCGAGCGCGACGAATGGCGCGGGACACTGCTTTAACTGCGTCCTCTTGACCGATGAGACGCTGATGCAGGGTATCTTCCATGTGCAGCAGTTTCTCGGATTCGGTTTCGGTCAGTTTATTGACGGGAACCCCAGTCCAAGAAGCGACGATGTGAGCGATTTCCTCCGCGTCAACAAAGGGTTCGTCGTTGCCATCTTCGCCTTTTTTGGTGGAAGCGAGATTACGGATCTGGGTTTTGATTTCCATTTCCCGATCGCGCAATTCCCCGGCTTTCTCGAAGTCTTGACCGCGCACCGCGTCATCTTTTTGTTTGAGAATTTGCCGCAGTTCTTTATCTAATTCCTTGGCTGCCGGTGGCAATTGGGAATTAATCAAGCGCACTCTCGAACCAGCTTCATCGATTAAATCGATCGCCTTGTCCGGTAAGAAGCGATCGCTAATGTAGCGATCGGACAATTTCGCCGCCGCTTCCAGGGCCTCATCTAAGATTTTTAGTTTGTGGTGCTGTTCGTAGCGTTCCCGGAGACCGTAGAGAATTTCGATCGTTTCTTCTACGGAGGGTTCACCGACCATAACCGGTTGAAAACGTCTTTCTAGAGCCGCATCCCGTTCGATATGTTTGCGGTACTCATCCAAGGTCGTCGCACCGATACATTGCAGTTCTCCTCGGGCCAAAGCCGGTTTGAGAATATTGGCCGCATCGATCGCCCCTTCGGCTGCCCCAGCACCGATGAGAGTATGAACTTCATCGATCACAAGGACGACGTTACCCGCTTGGCGAATTTCGTCCATGATTTTTTTGAGGCGTTCCTCAAATTCGCCGCGATATTTGGTTCCCGCCACTAGCAAGCCGATATCGAGGGTGACAACCCGTTTTTCTTCGAGAATGTCGGGAATATCCTTATTAGCGATGCGTTGGGCCAATCCTTCTGCGATCGCTGTTTTACCGACCCCCGGTTCCCCAATCAGGACTGGGTTATTTTTGGTACGACGGCCAAGAATTTGGATAACGCGCTCGATTTCCTTTTGTCGGCCGACCACGGGATCGAGTTTACCCTCGCTGGCCATTTGGGTTAGATTGGAACCGAATTCATCAAGAGTGGGGGTTTTAGTGCGACCTTGGGAAGATGAACCTGCGGCCACTTCGGCGGTTTCCCCTAACATTCTGATCACTTGGGTGCGAACTTTCGAGAGATCCACGCCGAGATTTTCCAGAACCCTAGCGGCCACACCTTCCCCTTCGCGAATTAGTCCTAAAAGGAGATGTTCTGTGCCAATATAGTTATGGCCCAGTTGACGGGCCTCTTCGAGGGAGAGTTCTAAAACTCGTTTGGCTCTGGGGGTGAAGGGAATTTCCACGGCTACGAATCCGGAACCGCGACCGATGATTTTCTCCACCTCCACGCGCGCATCTTTGAGATTGACACCCATGGACTTGAGGACTTTGGCGGCAACTCCCGTTCCCTCTCCAATTAGTCCTAGTAAAATCTGCTCTGTTCCCACGAAGTTATGGCCGAGGCGGCGAGCTTCTTCTTGGGCGAGCATGATTACTTTAATGGCTTTTTCCGTAAATCTTTCAAACATAGCCTATCCATCACCTACACAAGCGACCCTAGATATGCTGATTTTAGCACGCCTTTTTGGTTTAGCCGTCTTTCAGTGATCAGTTATTGGCGAGCGGCTTGGAAACCTGCCGATAAGTTGTTCACCCTTGCATAATCCCCTAGGGTCGTGGTCATCCCCTTGCCCATTTTCAGGTCAAAACTCGAAGTATAAGCAGATTAAATATTACTACCTATTGACAAATGAGTATTTTATGTTAAAGAACGGGGTGAGGTGGTGATTCGATAGTAGTGATGGGGCTTAATGCCTTGCCAATTGGGCATTGTAGTCGTGTATGAAATACCAGATAGCCCCGATATGATTATCCATTTTTTTGGAGAACGATAGACTC
>NZ_SFBY01000191.1:0-17404 GCF_007095505.1 Microcystis sp. M_QC_C_20170808_M3Col | reverse complement strand
TACACAGCTTACTCCATTGAGAAAGTCTAATTCTTCTTGCTTTTTCCAATCGGTTAGCATTGAAGAAGTTTCAGCATATCCTACTCTTTCTTGTCTTTCATACCATGCTTGTGTTCTGAGATGGAGAGCCTTATTGTAAACCAATCTTACACAGCCCAAAGTGCGCCGCAATAGCGACTCTTGTTCTGGTGTGGGGTAAAATCGAAACGAATAGGCTTTTTCCATGGGGAGCATTTTAGCATATATTCCGTAAATGTGTTAATATTTAACAGTAAAGCCGTCGTAGAACGACGGGGTTTCAGACCCAAATTTTCGATGACGAAAAACGTTAACAATATCCACTGGTTCGGGGATAGCCTCTAGAGAAGGATAGCAGCTTTGACCGTCAATGTGCTTGACCAGAGGATTGACAGGATAGACTCGATAACCCACCGCTTGCAGGAATTTGGCCACCTGATAACTGGCGCGGCTCGATTTCTCGGAATGCCCAACCACTGCGATAATTTTACTATTGCTGAAAATGGTTTTGAGCGCACCATCGTCTCCTTTAATATTCGGCATTGTCCCACCTATCTTAGAACAGAGTTTTGTTTCTCATAAAGATGAAGTGTAACCTAATTTGGTATCGACTTTTGACTCCAGCTTTAGCCACTCTAGAAAACTGACAGGAATGTTTAACTTTTCTACAGGAAAAACAGTTATTACAAATCGAAATCAATCCCTCGGTATCTGTAGGAAAATTTACCCGATGGTTGCTACTAAATACTCTGACTTTAGTTACCGCAAAACCTGATGAATTATCTTAGTATTATCATTCCGACTCTTAATGAGGAGTTAGGAATTGCAGCAACGTTAAAACAGATAGGTGCGGGAGTAGAAATTATTGTTGTCGATGGGGGAAGTACGGATAAAACTAGAGAAATAGCGAAAAAATTGGGAGCTAAAGTAATTATTTCACCCAGAAAAGGTCGTGCATTTCAGATGAATTTAGGAGCAAAAATAGCGAAAGGAGATATTTTGTTATTTCTGCATGGAGATACTTTACTACCCCATGAATTTCAAGAACCAATTATCAATACTTTATCCCAATCTGGGATAGTAGCGGGGGCCTTTGAATTAAAAATTGATGGAGAGGAAAAAACCCTGCGTTTAGTGGAAAAATTAGTTAATTGGCGTTCTCGCTGGCTTTCCCTTCCCTACGGAGATCAAGGAATATTTTTAAAAGCCGCAATCTTTGCCGATTTGGGCGGTTTTCCTGAGTTGCCAATTATGGAAGATTTTGAATTAATACAAAGATTGAAAAAAAGGGGTAAAATAGCCATAGTTTCTGCATCGGTGATTACCTCGGCAAGACGTTGGCAAAAATTAGGAGTCTGGAAAACTACCTTAGTTAATCAATTAGTTATTATTGGTTATTATCTAAAAATTCCGCCCCGCTTGTTGAAAAAATTTTATCGTTTATGGTAATAAAATAAAGGCTTGCTGAAAAAGTATTTTAGGTCATTGTGCAATGTAGGGGCGCAGGCGTTAAGCCCATAATGTGACATTGTGAACATTTTTCAGCCAATATCCAAGAGAGGCAAATACAATTATACAATCGAAGAAACTCTACCAAAGAAGAGGTTTCCATGACCAAACATTAACAAAAGTAATCAAAAATGTGGGGGGGGGGTAAGCATTACTTATTGGTAGCGGGCAATACCAGTCTTTTGAAAAATAAAATAGTAATATAATGGGAGAAAACTTACCAAAGAGGGTATGACAAATGACTCAATTATCAGCAAAACTAATCAAAAGTGCGGGGGGGGGGTAAGCATTACTTATTTGTAGCAGGGGCAGCTCTAGCTATCCTAGCTCCTTTCCAAGCCGCCCAAGCTGTAATTATCGATTTTCAAAGCTTAGAACAAAATAACTCAGTCCTTAATTATGCCGGTTTTACCTATACCGAAGACGGTTTTACCCTAGATAGCCTGTCTACTTCTGAGCCCTTTGGATTTTTTGGCACTCAGGAATCTCGTTACCCCGGTTCCACCGCCTTATTCAATAATGAGATTGATGGAATCACCAGATTAACCCAAAATGGCGGAGGCTTATTTGACTTAAATTCTATTCAACTAACTAGCCTCAATGGTGATGATAGTGTGACTGTCAATTTTACAGGAACAAAAGCCGATTCTAGTACCGTTAGCCAAGCTTTTACTACCGATGCAATTCTCAGTACCCTAGAAACTTTTACCTTTAATTCTAGCTTCACCAATTTAGTATCTGTTGAATGGATTCAGGCATCCCCGTTTCATCAGTTTGATAACATCAATGTCACGCCGGTTCCCGAACCTTCAGCAATTTTAGGATTATTAAGTCTAGGACTTTTGGTCATCGGTTCTCAATTCAAACAAAAACGATAAATTGACAAAGTATGGGGATGGGATTTTTCCATCCCCACTTGAGGAAAAACGCGCTCTAGAAACCTTCCAAATTTAACTCTTAATTTTAGTAATTGTTCACATTCAAAGACTCTTTCGGTTAAAGATAGTGACTCTTTTTTGTATCCACAATTGGAACAGGTTTTGCTACTGGGAAACCATCTATCAGCGAGGATTAACTCCGCTCCATACAACTGAGTTTTATAGTCAAGTTGTCTTCGGAATTGATAAAATCCCATGTCCTGAACAGCTTTAGCTAACTTACGATTAGCTAACATTCCAGAAACATTTAAGTCCTCAATTACTATCTTGCCGTGGTTCTTGGCCAGATAAGTGGTGAGTTTATGCAATGTATCCTTACGGATGTTAGCTATCTTAAAATGAAGTTTAGCAATTTGCTTCTGAGCTTTTTTCCAATTGTTTGAGCCTTTGACTTTATGTCGGTTCAGGTATTGAAGTCTAGCTAACTTTTTCTCGTGTTTACGATAGCTTTTACTTCCTTCGATAACTTCACCAGTTGAAAGAGTGGCTAGGTTTTTAACCCCTAAATTAACTCCTATTCCGTCGATAGATTTATCGGTTGTTTGCCGTTCAACATCAATCTTAAAACTAATAAACCATCTATTAGCCAAAAAGCTAATAGTTACGGATTTTGGCTGGCATCCATGAGGTAATCGCTCGTAAGTTTTTAACCAACCAATCCCAGGAACTTTTATCTTTTGATGAGCAACGTTAATGCTACCATCCAGAGTAAAACTATCCGGTTTACCTTTTTTCTTAAACTTTGGTGGTTTGGCTATCTTTTTGAAGCATCCTTTCCACGCATTGGATAAAGCTCTTAACGCTCATTGAGGAGCGCATTTAGACACCTCATAATACCATTGATTTTCAGGTTTAACTAATGCTACCAACCATTGGTGAAGGTCAATAGCAGTAGGAAACTTAATTTTATCATTTGGGTTAGCTTTGTTGTGGTCTAAGATTTGCTTGGTTAAAGCTAATCCCCAGTTCCAAGTATGACGTGGGGTTCCTGCGTGTTGAGCTAATAATGAGCGTTGTTGATTATTCAGTTTTAATTCCGTCTTGAATCCTAGTAGCAACGTCCCTTAACTCCTCTACGATTTTTCTATTTTTGTGACTTCTGGAGCCATACAACCTAGCAGAAAATACAGTAATAATTTCTAAGACATCTTGTGCTAAATCCTCCTCAAATGTACTGTCTTCAGTTCGATTGATAATGACAACTTCAGTTCCAAAGTGTTCACACAGACTAAAGATTAATTCACTACCAAATCTAAGTAGTCTATCTTTATGAGTTAAGACTAATCTCTCTACTTTACTATCAACAATCAATCTGATTAATCGCTTTAATCCTTTCTTGTTGTAGTTAAGTCCCGAACCTAGGTCGTCTATGATTTCAACTTGCCAACCATTTTGAGCGCAAAACAGTTCGACAACTTCTTTTTGATGTTCCAAATCCTTTCTTTGGTCATGACTAGAAACACGGCAATAGCCAACAGTATAAGAGAGATTCTCTTTTACTCCAAGCAACTGAGAAATGGTATAACGCCGATGTCCGTTAGCGGTTCTTTCGGGTATTAGTTTGCCTTCGGACTCCCAACGTCTTAAAGTTGATACGCTTACACCTTTTAATTTAGCCGCTTCTGATATGGTTAACTTGCTCATAAGACTATGATAGCACAGATTATGAGCAAGTTTAAATAATATTAGTTAGATTTTTGATTTCTGTTACTTACTCCAGATTCGCCTGCTTTGTTGAACCTTTTGTATCGCAACCTTTTAATTCTTCAACTAGAAGATACCAGTGCCGTGGTTGCCATAACCACTCTATTTCTTTGGGGGACATTTGGCTATAATCTTTATACCACCTACCTTTGAACCTCTTTGTCACCCCTTGAGCTTACTGCCATATTTTAAAATTATCAAAAGCGCACACTCCCGGAAAGCCATTTATTTTTTACAATAGAAGATTCCCTAGATTATTTTTGCGGGAGGCAATCGGTGATTCTCAATTTTTCCTTAAGGATTGTAGCGGCCAAAGGCAGACTATTCTGTAAGTTTTCACTCTACAAAACCTATCGGGTGGTCAGTACTGCCCCCGTCGATGTCCTCTGGCAAAAATTAATCAATGTGGCCGATGTCTCTTGGCATCCTTTGATTGCCAAGGCTGATGTTCCCTTGGGTTTAATAGCTAAACCGGGGTTAATCTATCAAGCTGTCACCCGTCTGACTCCCATTCCTATCCGGGTTTTTGTGGAAAATGTCCGCCCCGGTGAACTCCTCAGCCTAAGAGTTCTCGCTATCCCCGGCATGGAACAGAAAATGACCTACCAAGTGGAATCAACCCTCTGTGGTAGTTATATTTCCTATTCTGTCACTCTGCGGGGTTGGCTGTCCCCCTTTATCTGGTGGTTAAGTCGTCCCTATTTAGCCAAAGTCGCCGCCCAACTAGCCCACGCGGCGGAAGAATTAACGGCATAAAACTGGGGGCAGGGTGTGGGGTGTGGGGTGTAGGGAGAATACATAAAAGCTGTCTCGGAGTCTCCTGACGACCGGCTCCCCAAAACGAAAACTTCCTAGTTCACTAATAAATAATCTGCCAAAGGTCAAGATCTAAGTCACAATAGTATATGGATAGACTTAAACAAAATTTTATTCAGCTGCATTGGTACATATAGTCTACTGATATCATCCCGACGAGTTGAGCGCAACAACCTCAATCCGCCGGGATGAACTATCTCTAGAGACTTTACTGATGAAGTAAGCTCTACAGGAGGGAATTATGGGGGAATTAAACACAGCCGAACTTCTAGTTAAATGTCTAGAGAATGAAGGGGTCGAGTATATTTTTGGGCTACCCGGGGAAGAAAACCTCGATGTTTTGGAAGCCCTGAAAAACTCCTCGATCAAATTTATCACCACCCGTCACGAACAGGGTGCGGCTTTTATGGCCGATGTCTATGGACGCTTGACGGGAAAAGCGGGGGTTTGTCTCTCCACTTTAGGACCGGGGGCGACTAACCTGATGACAGGGGTAGCCGATGCTAACCTCGATGGGGCGCCCTTAGTGGCCATCACCGGCCAGGTGGGAACTGATCGGATGCACATTGAATCCCATCAATACCTAGATCTGGTGGCCATGTTCGCCCCGGTGACGAAATGGAATAAACAAATCGTGCGGCCGGGTATCACCCCAGAAGTGGTACGGAGAGCCTTTAAAACCGCCCAAAGTGAGAAACCGGGGGCAGTTCATATCGATCTTCCCGAAAATATCGCCGCTATGGCTGCCGATGGTTATCCCTTGCCCCTCGATAGTCAGGAAAAAGTTTACGCTTCCTATCGGACTTTGAACATGGCGGCGGCGGTGATTTCTAAAGCGAAAAATCCCTTGATTTTGGCGGGAAATGGGGCAATTCGCGCTAATGCTAGTGAAGCTTTAACGGAATTCGCCACGGCCTTGAATATCCCTGTGGCTAACACTTTTATGGGTAAGGGGGTGATTCCCTATACCCATCCTCTGGCTCTTTGGGCGGTAGGATTACAGCAACGGGATTTGATTAGTTGTGCCTTTGATCGCAGTGATTTAATTATCGCTGTTGGTTACGATTTAATCGAGTATTCCCCGAAAAAATGGAATCCAGACGGGAAATTACCGATTATTCACATCGGCATGACTCCGGCGGAAATTGACAGCAGTTATGCCCCGGTGGTGGAAGTGGTGGGTGATATCACCGATTCTCTCATCGATATCCTCAAACGGGCCGATCGCCAGAATAAACCAACTCCTGTCACCGCGGGATTAAAGACGGAAATTCGGGCCGATTACGAAACTTATGCCAATGATACGGGTTTTCCGATCAAGCCACAAAAATTGATCTACGATCTGCGTCAGGTGATGGGACCGGAAGATATCGCTATTTGTGACGTGGGCGCTCATAAAATGTGGATGGCGCGCCAGTATCACTGCGATTGTCCCAATACTTGCATTATTTCTAACGGTTTCGCCGCTATGGGTATTGCTATCCCTGGTGCGATCGCCGCTAAGTTAGTTCATCCCGATAAACGCATTGTAGCGGTGACGGGGGACGGCGGTTTTATGATGAATTGTCAGGAATTGGAGACAGCTTTGCGGGTGGGAACTCCCTTCGTCACTCTCATCTTTAATGATGGCGGTTACGGTTTAATCGAATGGAAGCAGTTTAACCATTTTGGGACATCTTCTTTTATTAAGTTTGGTAATCCCGATTTTGTTAAATTTGCTGAAAGTATGGGATTAAAAGGCTATCGGGTGGAATCTACTCAGGATTTGATCCCGATACTAGAGGATGCTTTCCGGCAAGAGGTTCCCACTGTTATTGATGTTCCCGTCGATTACGGTGAAAATCTGCGTCTTTCCCAAAAATCGGGCGATCTAAGCTGTCAGATTTGGGAATAGAAGTTGATAGCGGCAAGCAACCCCCGAAAGCTTGCCGTTATCTTCTCGAAAAAAATCCCCTAACTAAATCTCAGCTAGGGGGAAGTAATTAGGTTGGCTTTGGTAACGTTAGAAAACCCAATCTAGAATAACCATTCTAGAACCGCCTCATCTTTAGTGTTGGTATTGCGAGAGGGGGTTTCCCGGGTAAATTTCATGTGGATAGAACGATTTTGTTCACCATCGGCGGCCACGGCCATAATCGGATAATCGATTAAACCGTCTTGGAAGGACATCTGATAGCGGAAAGTGCCATCGGAATTGAGTTTAATCGGACGACCACCGATAGTTACGGTGGCATCGGGTTCCGTAGCACCATAGACGATTAATTCTGCATCGGCAACTAACCAGAATTTGCGCGGACGTTGTAGGGTTTCCGAAGCACCCATACCGATACCGGAAGCAGTTATGCCGATACCGGAAGCGGTTAGTCCCGATACCCTGGGAACTGCCCACATACCAACCCCGGAGGGGAATACATAAGAACTGATCACTTCCGAGATTGGTACGGAACCAGCGACGTGCTGCATGGAACCAAACAAGGAACCGGCCACCCGTAGGGCCTCGATATCGCCGACACTCTCGAAAATTTGGTCGTAGATGGGGCTAGTTCCCGTGATTCCTGCGCTGCTGCCGTAGCGTTTGCTGGGGGGAACGAGTTCGTAAACAGTTTTGCCCACCAGTTCTTCTTCCCAGTTAACGGTGACAAAGATATCTTCAATCCAGTCGGAAGGATAGACGGGAGGAATCCGCACTAAAGGAGAACGGGCCAAAACTAACCAACGACCATCAGCACAACGATAACCGATATCGATAACATAATCTCGATCGCTGACCGGAACCGGTAAATACCATTCCCGGGCTAATTCATCACAGAGATATTCTTGGACGCTATGCGCGCCTTGGCTATTGAGATCTATATCGGTGACATCATAAAGACGCAGGGCTAACTGTTGTCCCCCTTGACGACGTAGATCTTCTTTTGATTCGTTGGGGATATCCCAGTAAGCATAGGCCCACTGAGGATCGCGAGGTAGGAGGGTAATGCGATTTTCACCGTAGCCACCGGGCAGATCTCCTAAACCATCATCCACCGAACCTAGTATATCTTCGATCGGGTTAGCTTGACCTAATTCAAATTTTGCTGCTTCCACTGGTTTTTCCTCTTTAATAGTAGATTTAAAATTGCCGCTTACTCCCATAGCTTGGGTAATTGCCTCAATTAATTGCGTTTTCCGCATCCGACTGTAACGAGAGATGCTGTATTGACTGGCAACTCGTCGCAGTTGCCGCAAGGTCATCTCATCTAAGGGTGGGTATTCTGGGACCATGAGTTGACACTCTCCGATTAGTTACGACGGCAAATGTTTTTGAGCATTTGCAAAAGCAGTGATCTGGGTAATCCTTCTAACTACTCATCGATTGCTGTGTGAACGAGAGATCCACTCGATGGGGATCAAGGGAATCGCTTGTTATAAATACCTATTAAACAGTAAGATTCCGATTTTGACCAAGTACCTTGTCATGATTTCTTGACAAAATCGCCAAACCCTTGATCCCCAAAAGATTTTCATGTCAGGAAGTTTTGATATTCTTATTGGCTGTTGGGGTTTTAGGGTGTTGGGGTGTTAGGGTGTTGGGGTGGTCACTGCGTGCGCGTTGCGGGGGGTGTTGGGTTGATGGGGTGTTAGGGTGTTGGGGTGTTAGGGTTTTAGTTGAAATTCCCCCACGTCCCCACTTCCCCATTTCCCCATTCCCCCTAATCCCTATCCCCTAACGAGACTGTACTCCGATCCCGATCGCCTGTAATCTGATATTGAGACTTTTAGTTAAGGAGACTGAACCGCTTGGCTACCCGTGTGATTATTGTTCGTCATGGACAAAGCAGTTATAACGCAGAGCAGAAAATACAAGGTCGCAGTGATGGCTCGGTTTTGACGGAAAAAGGCCATCTGGACGCGGAAAAAGTAGGAAATGCCCTCAGTCAAATCGATATCGCCGCTTTTTACTGTAGTCCTCTCCAAAGAGCCAAATCTACTGCTGAGGTGATTCAGTCTCGTTTAAATAACTCTCCCGTCATTCAACCCACTTCGCAGTTACTAGAAATCGATCTGCCTATCTGGGAAAATATGGTCAAAGAGGAGGTAAAAGCTCAATACCCCCAAGAATATCGGGATTGGCACCAAAAACCTCACGAATTTAAGATGATACTGCCCGATGGTCAAGAACATTATCCCGTTCTCTCCCTCTATCAACAGGCCCAGGATTTTTGGCGAGAAATTATTCCCCAACACGAGGGCCAAACTATCCTCATTGTTGCCCATAACGGCATTAATCGCTGTTTAATCCTCAGTGCGATCGGTATTCCAGTTTCCTTATACCATTCCCTGCAACAATCTAACTGTTGCGTTAATGTTCTCAATTTTACAGGTGATTTTGGTGATCCTGTGCAGGTGGAATCCCTCAATCAAACGGCACACTTAGGGATAGCTTTACCCCCACCGCGTCCTCCTTTCCAAGGTTCCAGGCTGCTGCTTGTGCGTCACGGAGAAACCCAATGGAATCGGGATAAACGTTTTCAAGGTGTGCGCGATATTCCTCTCAATGATAATGGCAAGGCTCAAGCTGAGAAAGCCGCCGAATTTCTGCGAGAAACGGCGATCGATCACGCTGTCACCAGTCCTTTGTCCCGTCCCAAGGAAACTGCCCAAATTATCCTGCAATATCACCCCGATGTCACCTTAGATACCCAAGTGAATCTGACAGAAATCTGTCACGGACTTTGGGAAGGTAAATTAGAGGAGGAAATTGAAGCGAGTTTCCCCGGTATGTTAGAAGACTGGAAAAATGCCCCGGAAACCGTGCAAATGCCGGAAGGGGAGAATTTACAGGAAGTTTGGGATCGAGCGATCGCTTGTTGGCGGCAAATCGTTAAAACCTATAGTAATAGCGATAGTCCTAAGACAATTATGGTAGTGGCCCACGATGCCATTAATAAGGTGATTCTTTGTTATTTATTGGGTTTAAAACCCGCCAATTTCTGGAATATTAAACAGGGAAATGGCGCGGTTAGTGTGATCGATTATGCCAAAGGAGTTGACTCTCAACCGGTCCTGCAAGCAGTTAATATTACCTCTCATCTAGGATCGGGAATACTCGATCGCACGGCAGCTGGCGCTTTATAACAGTTATCAGTGATCAGTTATCAGTTAGCAGTTAGCAGATTTGAGTTTTAAGTGAGCAGTATTAAATATAGCGGTTTTCAGTCTAATAAGGTATAGTAAATCCCTTGATAGATAGGCGTTTCAGCGTTTCAATCGGGACTCACTTCTGTGAAAACCGCTATAGCAAGTTTCCTACTGTCTTTTCTACTGATTACTGATTACTGATCACTGATTACTGATCACTGAAAAAAGCTTCCCACTTAACTAAAAGCTAATTTATTTTCAATCTGTCTAACTACCGTTAGTGCCGAATAGCTGACTCCGGCAGTGCCTTCTCCCGGATGGGTGGAATCTCCCACTAACCAAAGATGGGGGATCGGAGTGCGCGTCGCTACTCCAAAAGGGCCAAAAGTGGACAATCTTTGACCAATACCGCCGACAATGCCCTGATTTCGCCCCGTAAACCGTTCAAAAGTGCGAGGAGTAGCTGATTCGATGTGAACGATGTGATCAGGGCTAAGATGGAAATAATTACCGAGACGATTGATCGCCTCTTGGGTGTATGCTGCTTTTAATTGCTGATAATTATCTTCTCCTTTTCGCCACCAAAGACTGGTATCGGTGAAGGAAGAAGCAATAATCGTCGCTTTTCCCACTGGGGCGCGGCCATCCCCTTCTTTACTCACGGAAACAAACAAAGAGTTATTTTCGCCGATCATGCCATCGTCATCGTAGAGGAATTGCAAATGGGGAGGACAATCGGGGGGAATAGCAGCGCGATCGACTCCTAAGTAGGCCACAAAAGCACCGGATGCGGGGGGAAGTTTTTCGATTCTCCGGTGATAAAGACTGGGAATGGCTTCGCGATCGATTAATTGTGGTAAATTTTGGATCGGGATATTGGCGACAATCTCATCGGCCATTTCTGGATGTATTTGGCCATTTTTTTGATTTCTGACGATAATTCCCGTGGCTTTTCCCTTTTCTGTCAGTATTTTTTCGACTGTGTGGCGCATTTGCAATTTACCGCCGTATTTTTCCAAAGCTGCCACTAGGCGATCGCTTAATACCTGCATACTACCCTGAAGGTGGGATAAACCTTGGGGAGACTGAGAAACTGCTAAAGCGGTGGCGGCATAAAGTAAAGCGGTTTCATCGGCAGTAACTTGGGAATAAAGCTTTAACTGGAGATCAAGGAAGGTTTTTAGGCGTTTATCTGTCTCTAAGCCGTATAATCGCAGAGCATCGCCCACAGTCATCAAAGTAAAAGGGAAGGTAATGGCAGTATCTAAACGCAAAGCGGCGATTAATTGCCCTAAATCCCACCAGTTGCGCGGGGGTAAAACTGGATCGCGACTTTGAAAACGCCAACTTGCTTGAAAGAGTTTTTGTAATAATTGCCAAAAAGGTTCGCTGCCCGGAAATTGTTTTTGTCTTTCCTCTTGCCACTTTTGCCGATCGCGCCAGACGTTAATCGCAGTGGTTTCCCCCGGCAGAAAAACAGCACAAGCGGGATCGCAGGGGACAGAATCGGGTAAATCTATCCCTAATTCGGCAAAAATGCGCTGATGAATGCCCCCTACTTCTAATCCTGCCACTTGAGTTGCCCCCACATCAAAAGTAAAACCCCGACGGGAAAAAGTCGAGGCACAACCTCCGGGGACAAGCGCCTGATCATATACTGTGACTTGATAACCTCGACGCGCCAATAATGCCGCCGCCGTTAGTCCGCCAATCCCTGCACCAATAACGGTAATTTGCGTCATTTTCTTAACAATTATTTATATTTATTTTTATCCTAACACTGCTGTCTTTTCACTGATTACTGATTACTGATTACTGTTCACTGAAAAGCTCCCCACTTCCCCACTTCCCCATTTCCCCACTTCCCCATTTCCCCACTTCCCCATTTCCCCACTTCCCCACACCCCACACCCCAACCACTCTGCCATGGACTCTTAACAAGTAAATTGGAGGCTTAACAGTTTACTTGAGCCCCTAGGGTATCTAAAGCTAAATTTTTCACCTCAGAGTTAATCCCCACTTGCTGCCAAGCATTTTTCATCTCTGTTGCTGTTTTTTGGGCATTGTCGGGGTTAGTTAAAGCTAATAGGCTCGGACCTGCGCCACTAATTACCATCCCGTAAGCACCCGCGTTAATGGCGGCTTTTTTGACCTTTTCGTAACCCGGGATCAAAGATTGGCGATAGGGTTGATGCAGTTTATCCTCTAGGGCAATTCTCAGCCAATCGCCGTTACCCGTCTCCAATCCCCGCAATAATAAACCCAAGCGGGAAATATTGAAAATTGCCTCCTGACGGCTAATTTTTTCGGGTAAAACCGCCCTAGCTTTTTCCGTAGCCAGTTCAAAATCGGGAATCGCTAGGACGGGAATGAGATTTTTTTGCCAAAATACTTGACAAATAGCCCAATCTGTGCTATGTCCTGCCGATAGCTGACAGTTGCCCCGCAAAGCCGGCACCACATTATCTGGATGTCCCTCCAAGGCGATCGCTAATGCTTCGATTTCCCCCATAGATAAAGGATTTCCCGCACATTGATTGGCAGCCACTAACCCACCGATAATAGCAGTGGCAGAACTACCTAAACCTCTAGCCAGAGGAACCCCTAAACCGATCTCGATGGCTATGGGGGGCGGATTCTGTCCTATTTTTTGATAAACTTGCAAAAAAGAAGTGTAGATTAAATTATCAGTACCTTGGCTAACTTTAGCTGATTCAGTTCCCTTGACACTAATGCTGACAGGGTTAGCTGTCGTTGCTGGCAGCAGGGTAAAAGTAAACTGATTATATAGGGTTAAGGCCGCTCCGAGACAATCGAAGCCGGGCCCAATATTAGCAGTGGTAGCGGGGACTGTAACCGTAAAAGTTGTCATCGTTAAGCTTTTGCCTGAAGATAGCGGCGATTTACCTCCTCCCAGTTAACCACATTCCACCACTGTTTTAAATACTCAGCCCGTTGATTACGATATTTTAAGTAATAGGCGTGTTCCCAGACATCATTGCCCATAATTGGCTGTAATCCCATCATTAGGGGGCTATCTTGGTTAGCAGTGCTGATAATTTCTAGTTGTCCTGACTTATTTAAAACCAACCATGTCCAACCACTACCAAAAAGTTTAGTACCCGCTTGGTTGAAAGCGTTTTTAAATTCCTCAAAACTCCCAAATTTAGCGATTATTGCCGTCCCTATTTCTCCTTTTGGTTCGCCACCGCCATCGGGGGACATAATCTGCCAGAACATTGTATGATTAAGATCGCCGCCGCCATTATTGCGGATAGTGGTGCGAATATCGGCGGGTAAAGAGTCAAGATTTTTAATTAATTCTACTACTGTTTTTAGCTGCAATTCTGGATATTTTGCCCCTGCCAGATTGAGATTATTAACGTAGGCTGCATGGTGTTTATCGTGATGAAATTGCATCGTTTCCTTATCAATATAAGGTTCTAGGGCATCATAAGCATAGGGGAGAGGAAGCAGAGTATAGGGGCTATTGGCAGCAAAAGCAGGACGGTTAAAATTTCCTAGAGTTGCTGTGCCAAGGGTAGCACCTAAAAGATAAAGAAATTGACGGCGATCGAGGGGCATATTCTCAGAGCAGATGTTCCGATGATCAATTATCCTATCGATCGGTGCCTTGGCAGAGAAAAGTTTTTTATTTTTACCTGTCTGCTATAAGATGTAAAATTTTTTGAGTAATTGCAGAGGAATTTAAAAAAATTTGTTTACTAAAATTAAGAGTTAAATTTGGAAGGTTTCTAGAGCGCGTTTTTCCTCAAGTAGGGATGGAAAAAATCCCATCCCCATACTTTGTCAATTTATCGTTTTTGTTTGAATTGAGAACCGATGCCCAAAAGTCCTAAACCTAATAATCCTAAAATTGCTGAAGGTTCGGGAACCGGTGTAGCACTGGCAGTGCCGGGTAAGCGCATCTTAACAATTGTCAATGGCGTTTAAGATGCGCTCACCAGGCAATTTATACCAAATTAGATGAGCTTACCCTCGCCTTAAAAGGCTTATTTTCGCTGCTTGTTGGATACTGAACCCATCCCCAGTAAACCCAATGCCAATAACCCCAGAATCGAGGAAGGCTCTGGAACCGCTGGAAATGGATCTAGACCGGTACTGGGTGATAAAAATCCTTTTAAAGGATCACCCACGGCTCCAAAACCAACAAGATCGAGGGAATTAAACTGAGTTATAACTTTTACGTCGGTATCTTCTCCTTCTAGTACCCTGAAACTACCGCGATCGGGGAAATCCGTAAAATAAATGAAATCTGCACTAGCGATAGGATCGTCAGCAACATTTGGGGTGTTTACAATCGTGATTTTTAATGGCAATGTTTGAGTGAAATCTAGGTCGGAGGAAGTAGTCTCGATTATCAGATCAACCCCATCAATCTGAGTACCGCCAAAAATAGCGCCATTACGGTAATACAAGCGCCCTGCAACAAAGTCTTGACCCTTGGGCTGAAAGACAAAGTCAGAAGGAGTAAAGGACAATTGATTGGTAAATGAATCACCGAATGGTGTTCCCCATTCGATGGTGTCGGTTCCGATACCCGTGTATACTGAGCCAGGGAGCGTGATGGGGTTGTCAAAATAGCCTGTCACTGTCCCTGTCCCTACAATTGCTTGGGCGGCTTGGAAAGGGGTTAGGATGGCTAGAGTTGCCCCTGCCACTAATAAGTAATGCTTACCTTCCACCGCATTTTTAATTATTTTTGTTAATGTTTGCGCCATGAAAACCTCTTCTTTGGTATGGTTTCCTCGATTATATAATTGTATTTTTCAAAAGACTGGTACTGCCTGGTACAAATAAGTAATGCTTACCCCCCCCGCACTTTTGAGTATTTTTGTTAATGTTTGGCTCATGTAAACCTCTTCTTTGGTAGGGTTTCTTCGATTGTATGATTGTATTTGGCTCTCTTGGATATTGGCTGAAAAATGTTGACAACGTCACATTTTGGGCGCAAGCGTTGCGCTCCGACATCAGCAATTCTCATTTTGAAAAAAATCAGATAAAATTCTCTTATTTAAATAGAGAACTTGTGTAGAAGCATTATTTTTTGACAGATAATTATCATCCAACGCTGGAGATAGACAGGTTTTAAGAACTCTGTCCATGAGAAATCGATTTCAACTCATAAATCTGGATGAAATTCTAACAAAATTTTTAGTTTTTTTTATAAATAACTTTCTTTTTCTCCTTCAAGAGATGTGACATTCTCAACTAGAATTTACTTTTTTGAATGGGACATATTCGGTGAGAATAAATGAGAAAAACTCCGACCAATTCTTAAACCAAATAAATTTTAATAGGGTACGAATATCATTAAAGAAAGAAGTCCGAGTTACTAATAGCTCACGAATCTTTTGATAGGTGTAATTAACTAAATCCAAAACGGTATGGAATAAAAAAGCTAGTAAATTCAAAGACAATAAGAACTCGCACAAATGATTCTGACCATGACCAAAGTTATGCTCTAAATTATAACCGTGATTTTTAAGAACGTTATTGCCTTCATTTTCAACTTTCCATCTGCTGCGCCCAGCTTTGACAATTTATTCGACATTATTTTCCGTGATTTTATGATTAGTTATCCAATTATTTTGGTAGATAATTTTCTGGGTTTTCTCATTAATAACAGTCACTTCACACCAATTAACTTCGAGACTTGAGTCGCCCTCTCTTAAGGGAACTCTAGAAGCATAACGATAACGATAAATTAGATTTTTTCGTCCATCCCATTGTTTCTTTTCAACGGTCGTAACTTCGCCACTTTTTTCTAAAAATTCTAGCCATTCATATAAAGTTTTAGGCGACGTTTCTAAACAAACAAAAATAAAACTATAACCTTGTTTTACCGCTAATTCACAAACAGGTTCGTGAGAATATAAGTCGTCTCCTAAAAGAGTTACAGGATAACCATACTTATTTTTATGATTCTTATTTAA
Source organism: Microcystis sp. M_QC_C_20170808_M3Col (assembly GCF_007095505.1). Classification (NCBI taxonomy): domain Bacteria; kingdom Bacillati; phylum Cyanobacteriota; class Cyanophyceae; order Chroococcales; family Microcystaceae; genus Microcystis; species Microcystis sp. M_QC_C_20170808_M3Col. The sequence continues at coordinate 1,341 of NZ_SFBY01000191.1, read as the reverse complement.
CCATCTTTTAACGGCCGCATTTTCACAGTCTTGTTTTTGATGTCCATCTTGTTTTTTAATGAATTCTGGCTCTAAATTAATTACTTGTTTTTGCTTAGGAGAAACCACCCTAGGTGTGACACAGCCATGAAAATAAGTTGTAGTTCCATTTCGATGATTACGACAGTTACAATGAGGGCAATGAATTTTCTTGGATGAGAAATATTCTGTGCCATCTAACGCCACTAAAATTTCTCCATCTAAGTAGAGAAACTTTTTCAAAACTCCCTTTTCCTTTAACCATTGATAGACTTTTTGAAAAGTCCTAGAGACATTAGAGGCTGGCACTGGCTCTAACAGATTTCTTATTTGATTATCCCCAGGAATTTTTTCAATTGAAAATAAACTTTCAGCATTATCTTTTCCCTTATTGCTTTTCATTAAACGTTGATGGTCTAAAAAAGACGGCGACTGAGTAAAAAAGACTGAAAATGCAGCCATCACGGCATCTTCTACCTCATATTTTCTATTATTTCCAGGTTTCCTCTCATCGGGTAAATCATGTAATTCTTGACGTAAAAATTGCATTAATTCCGAAATTTCTAGGGTGGCCGCTTTTTGAGTCATCTTGGAATAATTTGACGTGCTGGTGGATTTCTAACTCACCCATTTTACCTTAGCTGACAATAATTATAAATTTGGCTCTACCAAACCTGTCATGTAAAACTATCAACAATTTATGCTTGTAAAGCTTGTATACTAAAGTTTTGAGTTTTTGTTAGATTGATATTTATCAACTTTAGAGCATTGCTGGGCAGAGAGGGAGCTTGAGGAATTTTCTACAGTGTAAGTTCGGAAGAACCATAAATTTTTATTTCCCTTGAATTCCCTATTCTAAAAACAGAACTATCTTCCTGAATTAACCCCGTTCATTCTCAGCCAACCTCTTTGATTGCTTGAGTATTTATACTTAATTTGTCCAGCCAATTGTTTTTCTAGTGATCGCCTCTCCTCGAAAATAGTTACTTTGTACTATATTTTCAATGCCAAAATCGGGGTTAATGCTCTATTTATTTCAAAATGAGAATTGCTGCTCCGACATTACACAATGACCTAAATTTTGGCTCTTCGGGAATTGTTATGCAAATAATTAACTTCAAATAAAATTCGATGAGAATGCCTACGCCTAAAAGTAGCTGAAATCCATACGGGGAAAGACTTAAGACACAAACAGGTTAATACCAAAAGATAGACAATAGAGTTAAGATTTGATAGAATACCCAAAAACGAGAGTATTTTACTTATGATACTTGACAAATTTTTGAACCTAGAAGGAACCTCTATTCAAGGCTATCTACACCT
>NZ_SFBY01000190.1:0-5801 GCF_007095505.1 Microcystis sp. M_QC_C_20170808_M3Col | reverse complement strand
TTGCTGAGAAAATGCCGTTAAATATTCGAGAATGGGATTGTCCAGACTGTGGGACACACCATGACCGAGATATTAACGCTAGTAAAAATATTTTGGCCGCAGGACTTGCGGTGTCAGTCCGGTTCGCGACCATAAGACCAGAACAGAGTAAATCTGTTAAGGCAGGTGCGGAACCCCGCAAGGGAAAGAAGCAGAAACTCAAATCGTGAGGTTTGGGAATCACCGTCCGTTTACGGCGGTGAGGATGTCAATCAGCCAACTATAATTAATAAGCGACGGGAAAAAATCTGGTCTATTTTACGCTCTATGAGGTATTCTAATCGGTGTCCTTCAAAATTAGATTGATTGCTCGAATACTTTAGCCATGAAAAAACTTCTTTCTCTCGCCACCCTAACTGTGCTCTTTTCTGTTTCTTTTGGGTTAACCTGGATGAAGCCGGGAAGTGCCAACGACGATGCCAAAATTGAGGCTCGTATTGCTGCTTGGGGTCGCAATTGCAAAAATTCCGTTGTTTCCCATATGGGAAGCGACGTTTCGATGTCCGATATTAATGTGACTCTCGGCGCAACACTTCAGTCTTCTATTGATGCGGGAGAAACAACACTCCAAGATATCAACCGAGGTGGATTAAGCTACAATTGGTCTGTGCCGAAGAAAAAAGTCTCTGGTTACTGTAATACTGACGGGAAAGGCAATGTTACAGAGTTTAAATTAGACTAAACGAACCAAGAGATTTCGTAGGGTGCGTTCCCCACTGCAACTCCGACTATGCAACTAATCGACGAGGGGGAACGCACCTTACTGATTGATTGATCTAATTGTTTATAAACTCTATGGATTAAGCGAGGAAGAAATTAAAATTATTGAAGGGAGAGAGTAAAAAAAGAATAGAAATCTCCAAAAATCTGTAATAAGGACTAGAAGGAAAGGGGTTAATTTTCGGTGATTGCTATCAGATTACAACATCTGCTCGAAAACTTGACAGACGCGGGGTTGAAAGCGCTGACGGTGTTTTATTTTTAAAAAAGGGCGCATAAATTCGAGATAGCGGGGGTATAAACCAGAAGTATCGATGACTCGAATTGATCGCAATGTGCCTAATTCTAATTCTTTTTGAACCATCAATTCGGAAATGCCGGCAGCTGCCAAACTATTCTCGATGATTGCCTTGACCATTTCTCCCGTATTTAACAGCAAAGTCACCTTTAATGTCCGTAAATCGATGCCCCAATTCTGTAACGCTTCCTCGAATCTTTGTTGAGTTCCCGAACCCGATTCTCGCATTACCCAAGGGGTTTCGACTAATTCTGGTAATTCGATCGCTTCTCTTTTATACCAAGGATGAGAACGTCCGACAATAATTAATAGGCGATCGCTGCCGACGATCTCCTGTTCTAAACAATGTGTTAAATCACTCTTGACTTCTCCCTCGATTAATGCTAGGTCAAAACGTCCGTTAGCCGTACCCAGACAGATTTCTTCCGTATTAGCTAGGGTGCAATTGATCTTAATTGCCGGATAGCGCTCCTGAAAATCGCTAATTTTTGCCGGGAGCCAATAGTTACCAATAGTCAAACTCGATCCTAATTGCAGTTCTCCCCGTTGCAAGTCGTTGAATTCCGCCAATCCCCTTTCTGTCAAAGCCACCTGGGTGAGAATGCGTTGCGCTTCTAATTGCAATAAACGTCCTGTTTCCGTGATCTCGATGTGACGACCGACGCGATGGAATAATTTCACCCCGTATTCACTTTCTAGGGAGGCAATGGCGGCACTCACGGCCGGTTGGGTGATATATAAAGCTTCTGCTGCTTTGGTGAAGTGGAGATGTTCAGCAGTCGCTAGAAAGATTTCTAGTTGATCTAGGGTCATTCTGGCCATGGCAATGGGTTTTTTGTCTCTATTGGTCTTTCCATCATTTTAATTTATTAAATCAACAAGAAAGAATATTTGATTTTATTAATGGCTCTTTCTAGAGTAGAAGTAGGGCGATCGAGACCAGAAGAGCCGATTAAGAAAAAAATCCTATGACTACCATGATTACTGCCATATCCACAGCAATAGCGGCGTTTATTGCCACTAATCTCGATGACATTCTGATTTTGACGATTCTTTTTACCCAAGTCAACAAACTTTTTCGCCGTCGTCATATCGTTATCGGTCAGTATTTAGGCTTTATACTGCTGATTTTGGCTAGTTTAACCGGCTTTTTCGGGAGTTTCTTGATTCCGGCTCAGTGGATTCGTTTTCTCGGCCTGTTGCCGGTGGTTTTCGGAATTCGGAGTCTCTGGCAGCGAGAAGAAACCGAGACGGATAATCATCTGGAGGTGGCTGTAGAATCAGCACCGTCTTCTCCTTTGGCGGCCTGGTTTTCCCCTCAAACCTGCGCTGTGGCGGCAATTACTATCGCCAATGGCAGTGATAATATCGGCATTTATCTGCCTCTGTTCGCTAGTAATGCCTGGCCAAATTTAGTCACTATCGTCAGCGTTTTTCTGATCTTGGTGGGTGTTTGGTGTTTTACTGCTCATCAGTTGACTAAATTACCGGCGATCGCTAATTTAATTAGCAGTCACGGTAGCCACTTTGTCCCCTGTGTGCTGATCGGTTTGGGTGTGTTTATGATCAAGGAAAGTCTTCCCCTCGCTTTCTTGGCCTTATCCTTAAGCTATGGATGGGCGCTTCTCCAGCAGCAACCCAAATCTATTTAGGGTTTGCGGCAAAAAGTTTGTTGGTGGGGGCAGGGTGTAGGGTGTAGGGTGTAGGCTGTAGGCTGTAGGGTTTTACCCATTTTCAGGGAAAAAGTCCCGGAATTTTCCCCTCGATCACTCCAATGGCCAGTACTTTTGGATTTCAAAAAGGTCTAAAAGTCTTATCGAACAATGTTTTTAGATTTATTCAGCAGACCCTATTTAATTTTTGATTCAATACCAATACATCTAAAAAGAGATTTTAGATTTTTTCAATACCATCTATAACTCAAGTGCCATACAATAACATCATCTTCTTGACCGTAGCCATCTCGATCATGTTATTTTTTCTCAAATCGCCAGTGACGGAAAGCAAGACCAGCATTAAACCGAAAAAAGTCAATCCCAATCGAGTCCGCGATCATCTGGCCAATGAACGCACCTATCTGTCTTGGATGCGAACAGCGATCGCATTAATGGGTTTTGGTATGGTTATTCTGCGCTTACGGGCCTTTCATCCTCCTCTGGTTCCCCGGCCAGGTTATGGCTGGAAATTAGGCTTAATGTTTGCTTTAGTGGGTTTATTGACCGTATTTTTGACCACAGCCCATTATTTTACAGTCAGACGAGATATAGATGAAGATACCTACGAACCAGCCGATCGATGGGTGCTACTATTTAGTTTAGCGATCGTTATTCTCGGTGCGGGAATTATCTATTTTGTCGCCACCAGTCCCGATCTGTTGATGGGTAGTATGATGACTTTCGAGTAAACTCTGGGGATTAGGTTGGTTGGAGTAAGCGCCAACTGACCGTGACCAGAAGACTATAAAGCAGTATTTTTAGGGCATTTTTGGGCAAATATTCCGATAATCTTGCTCCCACTACCACCCCCGGTATCCCACCCAACCAGATGGGAAGTACCAGATTCCAATCTACCGTTCCTAATCCCAGATGACCGATGGAAGTACAAGTTAAGAGGATGGAAGCTTGCGATAGATCTGTACCGACTAATTTGCGAGAATCAAGCTGAAAAAAGGTCATCAAGACCAATGCAAATAAGGAACCACTGGAAATACTGGTTAAACCGACCAAATAGCCTAAAATTGCCCCTAATACCGTTGTTTTTATCTGACCCGATCGAGTGGTTAAATCTAATTTTGGCCAGGACCAAGGGGACAAATCGGGAAAAAATAAGGAGATTAGTAGTTCTAGGGCCGCTAGGACAGTCACGATCATCAAGACAAGACCGATGATATGAGGCAACCATTGATCGAGATTGAGGGAGCTATTCTGCTGAAAATAGCGAAAACCGACTAATCCTAACAGAGAACCGGGTACACTGCCAATTACTAGCCATTTTACCACTTCTAACTCGATCGTTTGCTGTTGCCAGTGACGAACAGTGCCGACCACTTTCATCAACCCGGCCGCTACCACATCGGAACCCACTGCGGTGGTAGCGGGAACCTGAAATACAAAGATCAATAGGGGTGTAATCAAGGATGAACCGCCAATTCCCGTTAATCCCACGACAATTCCGATAAAAAAGCTAAATATTGTCAATAAAGAATAGTCCATTTTTGCCTCAGTTGTCTCTTTTCTCCGGTGCATTTCTGGTCGTTAAGGGACAAAATTAGTTAATTAAGCCTTTAAAAGAGCAAAAAACAGTAATAGTAAGCTTTTATCGCTGTTTAATCTTTTTAGTCTCTGTTTACAACCAGTAATCTCCGAATCGAAACTTAATTTTCTTGCTATCTTGTAAAATATGAGTGTATTTTAATACGATTGCGATTGAATCATAGTTAAAATACTGTCAAACCCTATACATTTTTTTGCCAGAGGATTACCCACCGTGAGCATCATCATCGAGCAAGTATCGAAAAAATTCGGCACCTTTACCGCTTTAGACAACATCAACCTAGAGATCAAATCGAATCGTCTGGTGGCACTGCTGGGGCCGTCTGGTTCAGGAAAAACCACTCTCCTGAGAGCGATCGCAGGATTAGAACCCCCCGACACAGGCAAAATTATCATCAACGGCAAAGACACAACCAATTTAAATGTCAGAAAAAGGAATATTGGCTTTGTTTTTCAGCATTATGCGCTTTTTAAACACCTGACGGTGCGTCAGAATATCGCTTTCGGTTTAAAGATTCGCAAAGCTGCCCCGAACTACATTCAAAAACGAGTGGACAATCTCTTAAGTTTAATTCAATTGCAGGGATTAGGCGATCGCTATCCGGCCCAACTATCCGGGGGTCAACGTCAACGGGTTGCCCTGGCCCGGGCTTTAGCGGTGGAACCGGAAGTATTATTATTAGATGAGCCTTTTGGGGCCTTGGATGCCAAAGTTAGAAAAGAGCTAAGGGTTTGGTTGCGGCAGTTACACGAGGAGGTTCATGTCACCAGTGTTTTTGTCACCCACGACCAGGAGGAAGCCATGGAAGTGGCCGACGAGATCGTAATTTTCAATGAGGGTAAAATCGAACAGGTGGGGACTCCCGATCAGGTGTACGATCATCCTGCCTCTGCTTTTGTGATGAGTTTTATTGGCCGGGTGAATGTTTTGCCACCGACCTCGGCTGCACTGTTCGAGCAGCTCGGAGGGGGTACTAACGGAGTCAAGATTTTCATTCGTCCCCACGACCTAGAAATTCTCTCTTTTCCCAATGGGTCTAGCATTGAGGCAAAAGTCGAGCGCATTATCCATCTGGGTTGGGCCATCGATGTGGAATTAATTCTACCGGATCGCTCTCTCCTGATTGCCCATCTGAATCGAGAACAACTGGCTCAACTGCACCTCCAAGTCGGGGAGCAAGTTTATGTTCGTCCTCGGGATGCTCGCGTTTTTGCTTAAAAGTCACCCTTATTGTTAGCACCTGACGGTCGCAGGATGAACAGCGATTATTTCCGGGTAACGGCTAAAATCGTCAACATTAAAGGTCAGAATATGTGTAAGGTCATGAACGCACATGGCTGCTACTAGCTTCGCATCATCGAAAATTTTGGGTCTGAAACCCCGTCGTAGAACGACGGCTTTACCGTTAAATACTAGCGCATTTACCAAATATATGCTAAAATGTGAGACATGGAAACAGCCTACTCGTTTC
>NZ_SFBY01000019.1:0-9029 GCF_007095505.1 Microcystis sp. M_QC_C_20170808_M3Col | reverse complement strand
TAGATCCAATAAACGCTTGGGGAGAGAATACCTCTACTTTTTCAGAAGCAATTCTGTCTAAGCAAGTAATCTCTGTGAACCAAGAATCCCCGTCTCTTTAGAGCGGGGAGTGTCAATTGGGCTGTGCCGAGACTGTGCCGTTGAGCCAACGGGTAAGCGAACTGGAACTACAATTGAAAAAATTGAGGACTTTGATCGAATCTTATTCAAGCACCGAGGAGGGGAATCAGTGAAGAAATGCGATTGCGATCTAGTTTTTATCCACGGTACAGGGGTACGAGAACCAGCCTATAGCAAAGTTTTTAGCATCATTAGCCAAAAATTGAAAGAGCGCAATGAAAATTTGTGTTTTCATAAGTGTTACTGGGGGGGGGCTCTCGGCACGACATTAAATGCGGGAGGACTATCTATTCCAGTGTCGGATCAAAAAAAAGCCTCAGAAACAGATTTAACTGATGAAGAGTATGTTCTGGGTTTATGGGAGTTACTATATCAAGATCCGCTCATGGAACTGCAAATCCTAACCATAAGTTCCGAGGACAAAAGAACTGTTTTTGGGGAAAAGCTAGGCGAGGATTTGGATAATCGGGTTCGAGCCTTAAATCCATCCTCTAATCTCCAAGAAATGCTCGATCAAGCTGGCATTGGCGAGTTTTTTCCTCAATCCCAATCCATTATCGTCAACGAAAGCGATTATCAAAAAGCGATCGAATCCGCCACAGAACCATTAGGAGAATACCGCATAGCGATCGCTCGTGCGCTCGTAGCTCAAAGTTCCCTTTTGGTAAGGGATAACTATGGCGAATTCGCCCTATCAGTCAATGGCGAATTGCGCGACCGTATTGTCGAGCAAATAGCGGCAGAACTAGGGGGCACGGAAAAAGGAATTTTATCTGGCATAAAACAGAGTATTTCTGGCACAATCAGGCGTATTATCAACAATAATCTCCAAAGACGGCGAAGTGGATTTTCAGAACAATACAGCGGTACTTTGGGAGATATTTTGATGTATCAAGCAAGGGGACAAAAGCTTAGAGACTTTGTTTGCGTAACCATTAAACCTCTAAAAAAACCGACTGTATTAATCGCTCATAGCTTGGGCGGCATTATCTGCGTTGATTTGCTGTTACAGCAACAATTACCACAAGTAGTTTTGTTGGTAACAATCGGTTCTCAATCCCCGATTCTCTATGAATTAAATGCTCTAGTGGGTATGGAATATAACCCTAATGCCAACTTACCAGAAACTTTTCCCCACTGGTTAAATATTTACGATCGCAACGATTTTCTCAGTTATGTAGGGGAGAAAATATTCCCCGGAAAGATACAAGATGTCGAAATCGATAGCAAACAACCTTTCCCTGAGTCTCATGGTGCATATTGGAACAATGACAAGGTTTGGGATGCAGTTTGGCAGAAGATGGTGGAGGTAGCTAATGGCTGAACCATCGACAACACAAGCAATTTTAGTGGGAATCGAAAAGTATGCTGATTCTAGGTCCATTCCAGATTTGAATGGCCCGGTCAATGATGTTTATCAGTTCTGTCAATGGTTACGAGATCGCAATGTGCCTCCCGAAAATATTTCGGTTTTTCTGGCGCCACTCGATCGCAATGTCGGAATTGTTGACAAGATTACCAATCTCATCGATAGTAAACCCTTAGAAGCAAACAAAGATATAGTCAATAAAGCTCTGCGTGAAGAAGCGAGAAAGAAAACAGCAACTTTGTTTTTCTTGTTTTGGTCGGGACACGGTTGGATCGCTTCACAAGGCGATCGCCGATTGATTTATGCCGATGCGACAATGGAGTATCTCAAAAATCTAAATTTAACTGTCCAGCTTAATGCTATGCAGACCGATTTATATAAGAATTTGCCTCGACAGCTACTAATTTTTGATGCCTGTGCCAATTCCCAACTATTAAAGATAAATCCACCGGACGATCTTCCTGCTATTGGTAAACATTTGCCAAGTCAAAAACAAATGGCAATGTTTGCGGCTAATCCGGGAGAATATGCGATTAATAAAAGTGATGAGCAAATGGGCATATTTTCACGAGAACTATTGAATGAATTGAACTCATCAAAAGATACAGAGCTTTGGCCACCAGATATGGAAGAGGTTATGCAGAATGTGCAGGAAAAGTTCATTAAGCTTCGAGAGGATGGACAAACCAGGCAAACTCCTTCATATCTTTTATATCAGGACTGGGGAGGCAATAGAAAAGAACGATTTAGCGAAATTGAGCCAGCCACTAAAGCAAGAGAACGAGATAGTGTTCAGCTACCTCGTGATTTGACTATCCAAGAATTAGGACTATTGCGCGATCTTTTTTTACAATGCCAGTCAATTCGAGATTCCCAAAGTCGAAAAGATATTATTTTGAATCTAAGGAAAGAAATAGCCAATAACATAATCATGGAAGGTAATGCAAATACTGTAGTGTTAAGTGCAATTAGAACTTCCCGCAGTTATTCAGGAGGATTGGCAGAGCTATTAGACGTTATTGATATGCTCTACGAAAATAATTCTGTTGCTATGCAAAATTTAAGAAGAACTACAATACAAATATTGCCAGAGGAGTTCAATTAACAATGTTGCTGACTGTTCCGATAAAACCTAACGATCTAGGATTTAATGAGTTAATCGAAGCCTTAGAGAATTGCCCTTCTATCCGAGATACTCAAATGAGAAAAGATGTAATTGATTTTTTCCCTGATATTGGCAAACAAGTAGAAGAACGAAATACTGTTCGTGCTTCAGTATTGAGTATTCTCAAAGCATTCAGCGGATATCCAGATCGATTTGATGAGTTAATCGGGGCGATTGATTATTACGAACAAAATAATGGTTATTTTAAGACTTTAATTCAAGTTGTTAGAGATCTTGCCAGACAACAACAAGAAGCAAGAAATAAATCTAATAAGACGAGTACTCTTTTTGAAGATGTTGAATTAAAAAATAATGATTGCGACGAGACATTTGAAAGTTTGTGGTCAGAACTATACTTAATTCTCAGCACAATAATTGATTGGAAAGATATTTGGAAAGCTTGCTGTAAAATTGAAAATTTTATCAAACATGACGAAATATTTATTAAAAGCTTGTGTTTTACCAAGAATTATGAGTTATTAAAACAAGTATTTCTCGATCGATACGAACCTACATTATTAATAATCAAATTAGCTCAGTCACTAAAAGATGATAATGGACATATAAAATCATGGCTAGATAAAGCTAATCATAAATTGGAAAAAACTGAAAATGAAAATACTTCTTGCTTGCCACCGATCTTATTAATCATAATTGAGAGAGGTGGCGATGGACCGAATCAAGATAAATGGAATGTTCGAGGACAGTTTAAAATTCAGGGTAAACTATCTGAAATCTCATTATCTAAAAATAAAAATGGTATTGATTGTACTAAATTTGAAAATATTCCAACAGCGATAAAATCATACATTGATTATCTTGAAACTGATCCTCAATTTCGGGGTCAAGCAATTGATCAGTTGAGAATAGAAGTATTCATTCCACTTTCCGATTTACATTCTAGTCTAGATAATTGGGCAATGATTTGTGAAGAAGAAGCAACTATATCATTGGTAAGAAATTACCGATTATTTTTACGAAGTAGAGAACGCATACGAAAAAATAGTCGCATTGGATCACTCAAAAAAGGATGGGAAAGAATCCATACTTTTTTGAATGGTGATTGTCGTGAAATATCCAAGAATATTCTAGCTAATGATATAAATAATACTCCAGCCTCTAACATAATTGAGATTCTTGGAGATACTCAAATCTCTAATTGGAAAGAATTAGAGATTTTTATGAAAAATTGCTCAATTCTATGGGGGATTAGATTAAAAGATTCTCTCTCCATCGATAGATTTGAGCGCATGAGGTTTTTTGAGTCTATTTTTGATAGTGGTATTCCCATAGCCGTTTGGAATTGGGATAGTATTCCCTCAGAGGTAGAATTTGAACAGCAATTTACAGAGTGCCTGAATTGGGATAATTTATCTAACCGATGCCGCGGCTTACTTGAAAAAACTTGGGAGCTAAGAAGTGTTGTATGGGGGGCTAGAACTGAAACAGAGCGTAAACAGTATCCAGGTTATTATCTCGGTATGTTGCTGGAAGATCCGGAAATCTTGCCGGAAGAAAATAAATTACAAACAATAGGAGTAAACACATAAAATGGCAGAAGAAACTAAATCGGTTCACTGGCATCCTTTTAATGGTCGGGGGGAACAGCTACCAGCATCTGAAACTCTCAATCTTCCCCCTCCACCTCCTTGGAGAAAATTCAATAGACCTATTCTCCCTAAAGATACCGAACGTCGGTCAGATTTATTGAAACTTGTCGGGAGTGAAAAAAGCGATCGCGATCGCGGTGAAAAATTCCGTTTGTCAGAAATCGCTGACAATGAAACCAAAGAAATCGCTGACAATGAAACCAATTCTCAAAATGCTCAACTTCAGAAAGCGATCGATCTAGTCATCGCCGGGGTAAATGCGGCCTTATGCTTGCGTCGTCCCTTGTTAGTGACAGGTCGTCCCGGTTCGGGAAAAACCTCCCTTGCCTATGCCTTAGCATACCAACTGAGATTGGGTCCGGTTTTAAAATGGTCGATTACGGCTCGAACGACCCTTCAGGATGGTTTGTATCGTTATGATGCGATCGCCCGTTTACAAGAACCAGATTCCGAGGGCAAACAAGATATTGGCTCTTATATCACTTTAGGAGCTTTGGGTACGGCATTTCTTCCTTCAGCTTTACCCAGAGTGCTTTTAATAGACGAGATAGACAAAAGCGACATCAATTTACCCAATGACTTGCTCAATCTGTTTGAAGAAGGCGAATATGAAATTCCCGAATTAAAACGTTGGACAGAGAAAAACCCCAGTCAACCAGTTTCAGTTTTTACTTGGGATAAAAATCTTCATCCCGTCGAGCTAAATAGCGGAATAGTGGGATGCCATGCTTTCCCCATCGTAGTGATGACCAGTAACGGCGAAAGAGATTTTCCTCCAGCCTTCAAAAGACGTTGTATCAGAATCAATATGCCCAATCCGGGCATTAATAACCTGAAATCCATAGTCAAATCTCACATGGGTGATGAATATTTTGATAAGTCTAGCGATCGCATTAGTCAATTAATTACAGATTTTCTGGATAAAGAAAAATTGGCAACGGATCAACTCCTCAACGTTGTATATATGTTGACTGGTGGTGCAGAATCTACTCTCAACCCCGAATCTTTGAAAGAGCTACTGTTTAAGAGCTTGAATGATACCGAGGGATTATGAGCGATGCTTCCGCACTGGCAAAATCAGACCGATTCAAACGGTTACTTAAGACTCTCAATCAGTCAGAGCTAGAAATGACTAGCTACGAATTAGCTGATTTGTGCTGGTTATTGCTCCATTCGCCTCAGATTGTAAAATCTACTGAAAGCAAAGCAGAAATTAACCAAGAGGAGCCAAATAAAAATCAGTCACAAAATAACAATCAGTCACAAAATAACAATCAGTCACAAAATAACAATCAGCCACAAAATAACAATCAGCCACAAAATAAAAAGTCTGGGGGACAGTTATTCCCACGACAGCAAAGCAAAGACTCATCCAGTGGCGGTGGCGGTGGTTCTTTAACTTTTCCAGTTGATAATCCATCAGATCTCGGCAGTTCCTTATCTTTGGCAAAAGCCTTAAAAACATTATTGCGGCGCGTACCTACACGGGATCGCCCGAGTATTTTGGATGAAGTACGAACAGTCGAAAGTTTTGCCGCGACTGACGGAAAAATCTTGGTTCCTGTTTTTAAACCAGCCTTAGAACCTTGGTTAGAACTAGCATTGGTATTTGATCGCAGTTCCTCGATGGATATTTGGCATCAAACGTTAGCAGATCTAAAAACCGTACTACAACATTATGGTATCTTTCGTGATGTGCGGGTCTGGCAATTAGCTTCCAAGGAAAATAATCTAGTTCTCCATGAAGGATTAAACAAGACTAATTCTAGGGTTTATCATCCTAAAGAATTACTCAATCCTAATGGTCGCCGCCTCATTGTAGTAGTTAGTGATTGCGTGGCATCCTATTGGCAAGATGGCAAGATGTTTCCGCTTTTAAAATTGTGGAGTCAATCGAGTCCATTAGCTATATTGCAGATGCTTCCAGAATGGCTTTGGCTGAAAACTGGCTTAGGATTGGGAGCGAAAGTAACTTTAGTTAGTGATGAACCCGGTTTAACTAATAGTCGATTAAAAATTAGAGATGTGCTGCTCTGGGAAAACGTCTTTCGTGAACAGAATCGTTTACAGATTCCTGTTTTTACTTTGGAACCTCTCAGTGTCGCACGATGGAGCGGTGTAGTCGTGGGGCGCGGCGACACCAAAGTAGCAGGATTTGTACTGACTCCCGATACCAAAGAAGAATTAGAACCCGAGGGTAAGCTAAATTTAACTCCAGAAGAAATAGTTAGACGATTTCGCAATAATGCTTCGCTTCTAGCTCAAGAATTAGCAGAATTGTTAGCGGCGGCACCGACAATTTTTCTGCCAGTAGTTCGATTGATCCGTAAGGAAATGTTACCAAAAGCAGGTCAAGTCCAAATCGCAGAAGTATTTTTAGGCGGTATTCTTCGCGTTCGTTTGTTAAGGATTAAGGAAACTGACCCAGATCTGGTACTCTACGATTTTATCAACCCGGAAGTAAGAAAAATTTTACAATGCAGTTCTACTCGCTCTACTACAGTAGATGTATTCGATCGCGTCTCCAAATATATTGCCAAACAATTGAACCTAGAATTGCGAGACTTCCTCGCTGAATTGAAAAAGCCTCCAACAGAAGTAGGTGAAGATATAAAAGACATCATTAGTCCTTTTGCCGAAGTGGCGGCCAGTATTTTAAGGAATTTGGGGGGAAAATATCTGGCGATCGCACAGCAATTAGAGCAAGGTCAGCCAAAAGCGACTCAAACAGCTAGAGAAGAAGACTTTCTCACCCAATTCACCCCAGAAACCACCACAATCGAAGTCGGCAGGCTCACCATCCTCGAAGGTGAAGCCGAAACCGAGTTCATCGCCCTGCGGGAACAGTGCGCCAGCTTGAACCTAGAAGACGGCGACCTCTACCAACTAGCGATCGAATCGGGCATTAAAGAGCTAGAAGCTCAGATACTCTTTATCTATAATAAGCGAGCGGAACAAACAGACTTACCCCAATGGGACGGGGAAACTGTATTTGTCGATCGACAAGGAAATATCATTAAACGTCAACCCGTCACCGCTAAATATTACGAAGAAGAGATTTCCTTTAACAAAAGGAAGGATCAACCCCCCGCGGGGCTAACCGAGATTAGAATGCTCCTCATCCCCGGCGGAACTCTGCTCAAAGACGGTAAGACTATCTATATAAAACCCTTTTTTATGGCACAGACCCCCATCACCCAAGCTCAATGGTGGGCGATCGCCAGCCGTGAAGACTTAAAAATAAAAAATAATCTAGACCTAACCCCATCACGATTTAAAGACGACTATGGGGAAACGAGTCATTGGTTACGGCCTGTAGAAAATGTGAGTTGGTTCGATGCGATCGAATACTGTGGACGACTAGCCAAGCTAACCAAATTCCCCTACGCCCTACCCTCTGAAGCCCAATGGGAATACGCCTGTCACGCCAATACAGAAGCCCCCCTTGTTAAGGGGGGTCAGGGGGGATCATATCCCCCTTTCCACTACGGCGAGACCCTAACTGCAAAACTAGCCAATTACGACTCACAGCAAACCTACGCCGACGAAGCAAAAACGGCAAGCCCCAAGCAAACAACCCCTGTCGGTAACTATCCCCCCAACGCCTTTGGTTTACAGGATATGCACGGTAACGTCTGGGAATGGTGTATGGATCTGTGGGATGCTGAAGAGAGGGGGATATCGCGTAGCGATCGCTTTGCGCTCGACAATAACCCGACTAATCTACTAGATGAATATATAGCTATGGAGTTATTAAACGATAAAAATACGAGGGTACTACGCGGCGGTTCTTGGGTCACCTCTCCGGGGGACTGTCGCAGTGCGCTTCGTATCTGGTCCGACCCCGACCACCGCTTCAACGACAACGACGGTTTTCGAGTTGTCTGCCGCTTCCCCAGGACTTGATTTCCCTTTATTCTTTTCTCTTTTTCCCTTTTCCGGCGATTTTTTGGGGACTAATTAGTACACATGAACCACAACGAAAAAGAATTGTCAGTTATTCAAAAAACCTATGACCTCATCCTCTGGTTAAACCCGATATTGAGTCGTCTTCCCCGCAATTATCGCTTTACCCTAGGGGAAAGGATAGCCAATAATCTCTATCAATTACTAGAAGGATTGATAGAAGCCAAGTATAGTCAAGAGAAAGAGGAAATTTTGCGTTCTCTCAACCCTAAATTGTCGGTTCTCTACTACCAAATACGGTTAATGGTTGACCTTAATATTATGTCCGATAAACGTTACGAAAATCTGAGTCGATATTTAGTCGAAATCGGTAATGAACTAGGGGGCTGGCTAAAATCCCAAACGAAAATCCCACCAGTTAACCTAACCGGAACAAAAAATGGTCGTTAGAATTGGCAATACATGGGAAAAAATTATCGAATTTGAAAACCTCCTAGCGGCCGCTCGGCTCGCGCAGCAAGGTAAACGCTATCGCCCTAATGTCCTCGCCTTTAACGCGGAACGGGAGAAAAATTTAATCAAGTTGCAAGATGAGCTAATCGAACAGACCTATCATCCCGGTCAGTACCGCAGTTTCCGTATAACAGACCCCAAACCACGCCTAATTTCGGCGGCCCCCTATCGAGATCGCATTGTCCACCACGCTCTCTGTCGGATAATTGTACCTGCGATCGAGCGTACTTTTATCTTAAATGTCGGGTGAAGACCCTCAGTTTCACCGACGGGATGAAACCCGACCAATATAGAACAGCGAAGCACCAATAAATCCTTGACAGTTTTGTGCTGGATATGTTAGTAT
>NZ_SFBY01000189.1:0-16334 GCF_007095505.1 Microcystis sp. M_QC_C_20170808_M3Col | reverse complement strand
ACTTAAACTAATAAAACGGAGAGCCTATGGCTTTAGAAACTTTCGGAATTTTTGGGTTAGAAGTATGTTGTCTTGGCATCTTGTCTGTTGATTTAGCATAAAGGGTAACGAAGAGCCCTAAAAGTTATTTATTCAAGACGCTAAACAGGCTTGATAAACTCTATAATGACTCTACAACTGATGATCAAAAAATTTTTTATTCTAAACTAGCTCTCATAGAATTATGTGGCTGGATCGAGGAAACTATGGATGATATAGTTTTAAGATGTGCTAAACGATGCTTAAAGTCCCCAGCTAACAAAAAATTCATCGATAAGACTGTTCATAATACTAATAGTTTTGAATATGAAGCTTTTAGAAAAATGTTGATGATGGTTATTGGTTTAGCAACATTAGAAAAAATCGAAGAACAGTTAGAAACAACTGGTAAAATCAGTGCTTTAAAAGGTTATCTTGTTAATCTAAAGAGAAGTCGCAATCAAGCTGCTCATACTCATACTAAAGGTACTTTGACAACTTATGACGCTCCTTCTAAAACTAAATATAATTTTGATAGAATATATGCTTTGTTAACAGAGTTAGATGCAGAATTGCAACGTCATAACTGTTGACTTATTTCTCACAGGATCGCTTTTAGCGCACCTTCAACAAAGACAATCAGTCAAAATTAAACCCCCTAACCAGCGAAAATTAACTGTAAGCGCTCGAAAAACTGGGAAAATATTCAATTGATTCAATGTTATCTTTTTTAACTATCCTGCCCATGAATAATCAGGTCATCCGTACTGATAAAGCTCCGGCCCCTGTGGGTCCCTATAATCAAGCGATCGCCGCTAATGGTCCTTTTCTCTTTGTTGCGGGACAAATTCCCCTAGATCCCGTCACGGGTGAAATCGTCTCCGGGGAAATTAGCGCCCAAACCGAACAAGTTATGGCCAATCTAGAGGGCATTTTAACCGCCGCGGGAGCCAATTGGTCAAATGTGGTGAAAACTACCGTCTTTCTCTCGGATTTAGCCAATTTCGGGGCAATGAATCAAGTTTATGCCCGTTATTTCCCCCCGGAAACTGCGCCGGCCCGGGCCTGTGTGGAAGTGGCCCGTCTTCCCAAAGATGTGCTAGTGGAAATAGAATGTATTGCCGCTTTACCCTAAAAATTAAGGTGGGCAATGCCCACCCTAGTTCAATCTCTCTCTAGACCACCAAAGCTTCTAGAATCGTCTTATTGTAGATAATTCGCCCTACAGTAGTACGCACATACTGGGAAATTATCTGACCATCCTTCTCGCGGGTTTTGCGCTCCCGATAATATTTCCAGATGCTGCCATCGGGGAGAGTTTCCGTTTCCAGGACTTCCTCATCGGGTTTATTGGTTTTCACCTTTTCTCCGACAGGTAAACGCAACCACACAGAAGCGTGCAGATCCACCAATCCCTGATCGAAAGAGCGAATAGCGTCATCCATGCTGGCGAAATAACGACCTCCACCCTTTTGGGCCTTGGGATTTTCGGCCGTGAGATAATAACAACCCAAAACCATATCCTGAGAAGGGGCAACAATCGGACGACCGGTCGCCGGTGAGAGAATATTATGACAAGCTAACATCAATAAGCGCGCTTCCGATTGTGCTTCCAGGGAGAGGGGAATATGTACGGCCATTTGGTCCCCGTCAAAGTCAGCGTTAAAAGCGGGACAGACGAGGGGATGTAACTGAATCGCCCGGCCCTCCACCAATATCGGTTCAAACGCTTGAATGCCCAAACGGTGCAGGGTGGGGGCGCGGTTTAACATCACCGGGTGTCCCGTGATCACTTCATCCAAGACGTGCCAAACGTTGACATCCCCCCGTTGGATCATTTTCTTGGCCGCCTTGATATTATTGACGATGCCTAATTTAATTAAACGATGGATAACGAAGGGTTGGAACAATTCGATCGCCATTTCCCTGGGTAAACCGCATTGATAGATCTTCAATTTCGGACCGACAACGATAACCGAACGTCCCGAATAGTCCACCCGTTTACCGAGGAGATTTTGACGGAAACGCCCCTGTTTACCCTCGATAATATCCGATAAAGACTTCAGGGCGCGATTATTGGCTCCCACCACCGTGCGACCACGACGACCGTTATCAATTAAAGCATCGACGGCCTCCTGTAACATCCGTTTTTCGTTGCGGACGATAATTTCGGGGGCGAGAATTTCTTGCAGACGGGATAAACGGTTATTGCGGTTAATCACCCGACGGTAGAGATCGTTCAGGTCAGAGGTGGCAAAACGGCCGCCGTCCAACTGCACCATCGGGCGTAAATCGGGGGGAATCACGGGAATTACGCTTAAAACCATCCATTCTGCCTGAGAACCCGTGGCGATAAAGTTATCGATTACCCGGAGACGTTTAATTAATTTTGCCCGTTTTTGCCCCTTACTTTCGACAATTTCCGTCCGCAGTCTTTCCGCTTCTTCTTCCAGGTTAATTTCCTGTAAGAGTCTTTGGATAGCCTCGGCCCCGATCCCCACTTCAATACCGACTAATTCCGAATCCTCTGCGTAGATTTCTTCTTCGATCTCTAACCATTGATCTTCGCTGAGGAGTTGTTTATAACTAAGATTGCTCGCATTACCCGGATCGAGAACCACATAGGCATTAAAATAGACGATTTGCTCCACGTCCCGCAGGGGCATATCGAGCAGGATACTGAGATAACTGGGAATACCTTTAAGATACCAAACGTGGGTGACGGGGGCGGCTAATTTGATAAAACCCATGCGATGACGACGTACCCGGGACTCGGTGACTTCTACCCCGCAACGTTCACAGACAATCCCCCGGTGACGGACGCGTTTGTATTTACCACACCAACATTCCCAGTCTTTCGAGGGGCCAAAAATTTTCTCGCAGAATAACCCATCCATTTCCGGTTTGAGAGTCCGATAGTTGATCGTTTCTGGTTTGGTTACTTCTCCGACGACTTGACCGTTAGGTAGGGTTCTTTCTCCCCATTGCCGAATTCTCTCGGGGGACGCTAAACCGATTTTGACGTAATCAAATCTTTGATCTGTTGGAGTCTTCATTCTGAATTTTTTACTATGGGTAATGATTCTGGGATAAGCGATCGCTCTCGCGTTCTCGATGCCCCGATGACAACTATTAGGCAGAAACGACAGTTAACTCAGTCACTTTTTCTTTGGGTCAAACTGGCCCGACCGAGTCCGGGACATTACATTATACAATTTTTCTAGTTCGATCGACCATTAAGTGATATTTTCCCAGATGGTGATGCTGCCGTCGGCCGCGGCCGCCGCTAGGTGGCAATAATCGGGGCTGAGAACTAAACTGGAGATCGGCGATGATCGCTCATTGGTGGCGGTGAGAGTTGCGATCGCCTGTTGATAATTGGCTAACCAGATTTTAATCTCTCCGTCGGTTCCCCCCGTAAATAACCATTGACCCTCCTCTGCGAATAGCAAGCTTGTCACCTGACCATTATGGGCATTGATCACCCGAATTGGCGCAAAATGACCGCTTTTCTCCGGGTCGTATTGCCAGATTTTCACCGTACCATCCACACAACCGGCGGCAATAATCTGACCATCGGCAGCGATTGCAAGACTCTGCACCGAAGAAACGTTACCGGATAAGACGGCGATTTTTGCTCCCGATCCCAATTGCCAGAGGGTGACAGTGCCATCACCTCCAGCTGCGGCAATAAAATCTTGATTAGGAGCCACTGCTAGGGCATAAATTGCCCCCAGACTGTCATAGGAACTAAATTCTTCGGTTTCCTGCTCTAAATTCCACTGTTTTAGGGTTTGATCGTAACTACCACTAACCAAAAAATGCCAACGGGGGGCAAAATCCAGGCCGTGAATCGAACCGAGATGACCGAGGAAAATTTGCTCTAATTCCAGATTACTGGCATCGCTGGCTAAAGTCCATAATTTAACGGTTTGATCGAATCCTCCCGTCGCTAGATGATAATCGCCGTTTCTGGTGACTGCTAGGGCTAAAATGCCCTGATCATGAGCTTCAACCGTATTAATCAGGGTTCCTCTCGCAAAATCCCAGATTTTTAGGGTACGATCCCAACTAACGCTAATTAAAAACCGTTGATCCTCGGTAATTGCGATCGCTGTGATCATTTCCCGATGGGCGGTCAGACGGCGATAATAGTGCCAATGGGGTATATCGACGGGGGGGGAAGTGGGAGTTAAATTAAGGGCGGGTAGGGTGATTTGTGGCTCATTTTCCGCTTTTGTTGCGCTAATATCCGCCGATTCTTCGTTAATCGGCAAAATCTCTCTGTGTAAGCGACCGTAGGATTTTTCCAGATGTTCGATGCGTTCGAGCAGCGCGTTACGGTTGATATATTGAATAATTTGATTGTAGGACTGTTCGAGGGCGAGAATATTCTCCTCTAATTCTGCGATTGCACGGGCGTTATCCCTGGCCACCGCGGGACTGAGGGACTGTATTTGTGCTGATAAAGCTTCTTTTTCTTCTTCCCACTGACTCTGTAATTGACCGGTCATCTCAGTTAAGCGTTGACGTTGCAGGGTTCTTTCTCGGAGACGATTGAGAATATTCAACCCGAAAGTCACTACTAGGAGGAATAAAAGCAAAAACCCCGCACCCATGGCCATAAGGGTAAGCAGGGTTAATCCTAGGGCGATATATTCCGCTAATTCTAGCCAATGGGGGCGATGGTCGGTCATTTTGCAGTTACCGGTAAAGAAGAATTTATTATCTCCTGATTTCAGACTTATGCTAACGCTAATTGCTGCCTTGGGATTGACTAAAATTAATTTTTAAGCAGGAGTTAAGACCTTTTCCTTCGTTTCTATCGGTGCGGTTAAAGCGGATTCTAAATCGGCCTTCCCTAGTCTTGCTTCCAAAATTTTCAGCACTTCCCGTCCAAAATCATCGGGATTTTGTCGCCATGCTTGCAGACAAACTTCGCCCAAAAATGACCCCAAAGGTTCAGGATTCCAGAGCAGTTTTTTGGCTGTCCAGGGCATTAAACTCATGGGATCATAGTCGGGTTTAATAATTTCTTTTTTGAGGGCGTATTCTTCTAGATGGGTGTGGGGTTGTAGTCCGATAAAAAAGATGGCTGGTTCCACTTTATCGACTCCAAAAATATTTTCTAATTCTCGATGATAGGCGATGGTTTGACGAATAGTTTCTAGGGTTTCATCAATAACATTAAAGGAATAATTTACCGAAACCAGATCATTAAAACCAGCCGCTTTTAAGTCTCGACAATTTTGCAGAACTGTCCGCAAATTATAGCCCATACGCATTTTGCGGACTAATTCCTGAGAGCCAGCGGTGATGCCAATTTCAAAGTAATTCATGCCTGTTTTTACCATTAAATCGCATAGTTTTGGGGTGAGATTATCGGCACGAATATAGGCAGCCCAACGTATATCTTTCATCCCGGCAGCGAGGATTTTTTCTAATAGTTCTTCTACATCGTCGATAAATTTTCTGGCGGGGATAAATTGGGCATCGGTAAACCAGAAATTGCGAATGCCGCGGTCGTATAATTGGCGCATTTCCTTAACTACTTCGTCTGCTGGATTAATGCGTACTTGTTTACCTTCGACGACGGTATAGATGCAGTAGCAGCAGTTATGGGGACAGCCGCGCTTGGTTTGTACCCCGATATAAAAGTCGTTTTCTTGGAAATAGTAGGAAAATTCCGGCCAAATACTGGCGATATAGTCGTAGTTACAAGCGGATTTTTCTAAGGGGGTGGGGGATTCGTGGATTAAACGCGGCCGGGGTGTGGTTTCTCCGACGACATAACAACGTTCATCGCTAAAGTCCCGGCCGGAGAGGAATTTTTCTAGCAGGGTTTCCCCTTCTCCCACTGATACAATTGTTCCTGTGGGCAGTTTGGTTTTTAGTTGTTCGTAGAAAACACTGACGGCACCACCCCCGACGATAACTCGCGCTTCGGGATGGTATTTTTTGGCCCGCTGCAACCCTCGGCGAATTAGTCCCTGATTGCGCCATAATTCGCCGTAGTAGGCTGTTGTCACCTTTAAACCTCCTAAAGCACCTCGCAGCTTGATTAGGGGGTTTTTAGCGTAGTAAAATTCAAAGGCGTTTTGCAGGGGATTGCCACCGCGACCACCGACGGGAGCATATATTTGAATATCCCGCCAGGAGAATACTAGCAGGGTGGGCCGAAATTCGTCAACACAGCGATCGAGTGCCTGGTTAAAGTCTAAGGGGGGGACGGTGCCAAGGTCAAAGATTCTTTGTTCGATGTCGGGGAAGAGTTTATGAACGTGGTCGGAAAGGTAAACGACACCGATGGGGAAAATTGGGTTACAGGGGAGTCTAACGTAGAGGATGCGTTGTGCTTGCGGTTGAGTCATGAGATTTCTGAAGGGGACGAGGACGCATTCTGAGTAATCTTAACATAACTTAACTTTGTCCGGCTTGTCTAGGAAAAGGTTATAAGTAGGGTTTGCTGTTCCTAGGGTTAGGAGTCAGGATTCAGGAGATTATTTTACTTATTTTCCCCACACCCCACTTCCCCACTTCCCCACTCCCTACACCCCACACCTCACACCCCACACCCCACACCCTACACCCTACACCCCACACCCCACACCCCACACCCCACACCCTACACCCCACACCCTACACCCTACACCCCACACCCTACACCCCACACCCTACACCCCACTTGCGTCTTAGGTTAAACTTTAATTCCTAGTACCTGTGTATGGGTTCCCCGCGCTTGGGTGACACCGATGGTTCTTTCTGATGCTTCAATCATCGGCCGACGCAAACTAACGACAATAAATTGCGCTTGTTGTGCTTGTTTTTGAATCATTTTGGCCAATTTCTCTACATTGGCCCCATCTAAAAACATATCCACTTCATCAAACGCATAAAAGGGAGAAGGACGATATCTTTGTAGGGAAAAAATAAAGCTTAAAGCGGTTAAAGATTTTTCACCTCCAGACATGGAACTTAATCGCTGTACCGGTTTTCCTTTCGGATGTGCCACCAGATTTAAGCCACCATTAAAGGGGTCATTTTCGTCTTCTAGTTGTAAGTAACCATCACCATCGGACAGGGTAGCAAATATAGTCTTAAAGTTTTCGTTAACAGCCGTAAATGCTTCCTGAAAAGCATTAAATCTGAGGGTGGTAAAGTTTTCTATCCGTAAAAGTAGTTCGGTTCTTTCTCCTTCTAAGGTTTGTAGTTTTTCTGATAGTTCATCCAATCTCTCTTTAGTTTTTTGGTGTTCTTCTAAAGCTAACATATTCACAGGTTCTAAAGCTTCCAATTTCTTTTGTAACTGCCGAATATCGCTTTGAATTTTCTCGAAATCTCGCTCACTTTCGGGAATTTCGGGCAAGGGATTGGGTAAGTCGCTTTCTAGTTGACTAATTTCTGTCTGTAAAGTGGTTAGTAATGCTTGTCTTTCCTCTTGATTGTTGACTAACTTTTCCGATTGCCAGATAGCCTGTTGTTGTTGGTTTTGTTGTTGTCGCAAAACTGTCTCTAATTGGTCTCTTTTTTGCTTGGTTTCCCCCAGTTGTTGCGATAATTGTTGTAAAGCTTGATTGATTTCTAAAATATGGCGATCAAGTTTTTCTATCTCCAGATTACCGATATTTCTCTGATTAACTGCATCGGTAATTATCTTGTCAACCTCAATAATTCTATCCCCAGACTCTTGACTTTTTTCCTCTAGTCTGATTTGTTGATTTTGTAAATCTTTTAACTGTTCGCGGACTGTAGCGAGGTGATTTTCTTGGGTTTGTAACTCTAATTCTTGAGCGCGAATTATTCCCTGTACCTGTTGCCATTCGCTATGGGTATGATTGGCCTCTAAAGCAGTTAATTTCTCCTGTTCTTGCTGTAAAGATAACTCTAACTCAGGAATTTCTCTGGTTAATACTTCTAACCGTTGACGAGAAATAGTAATTTCCTCTTGCTGTCCTGATAATTGACGGATTAAATCCTCTTTTTCTGTGGTTAAACGTTGTAAATCCTTGCTTAATTGTTGTAGAGATAATTGATTTTCCCGATGACTTTGACGGCTTTCGGTTAACTGTTGGGTTAACTGACTGATAAGATTATTAACTTGAGTAATTTTTTCTTCGTTGCGGGTAAGAATGCGATCGATTTCTGCTAATCTTTCCCGTAGAGATTCCGCTTCACTAGACTCCTTAGGAGAAATTTTACCAAAACGCAGCCCCGATCGCGTCGGTTGGCTGCCTCCGGTCATAGCACCAGTCATCTCTAATAACTCGCCATCCAAAGTAACAATACGATATTGATTGATATAATAACGGGCAGAATCTATATCCTCGAAAACCACCGTACTGCCAAAAATATAGTTAAAAACCTCCCGATACTGGGATTGAAACTTAACTAAATTCACCGCTAAATCCAGATAACCCCGCGCATGACGCAGAGAGGAAATATCCTGGGGACGGGGAGGACGAATTTTATTCAGGGGTAAAAAAGTGGCCCTACCGATGCGACGCTGTTTTAGTAAGGCAATTCCGGCAGCCGCGACGCTATCATCTTGGACGACTACATGACCTAAACGACCTCCGGCGGCGATTTCCAGAGCAATTTGATAACGTTCCTCTACTTCGCCCAATTGTGCCACTAATCCGCAGATTCCGGGCAAATCTGACTGTAATAATATTTGAGTGGCATAGGTTCCCTGGGCCTCCTGTTGCGCTTGCTTGGTCGCTTCCAGTTTATCTAATTCCCTCTGTTTGTCCCGTTGTTCTTTTAGCAGACGTTTTTGGGTGTCCTGACTGATGACGCGATTTTGTTCGGCAATGGTGAGTTTTTGGGCTAAATTTTGGATATCGGGTTCCGATTGATTAATTTTTTGTAATATTTCTTGACTTTCTTCTGTTTTTGTGCTAATAACTTGCTCTAATTCTTGCAGACGTTGACCAGCTTCTACTATATTAGTTTGCAATCGATCGCATCTTTCGGTCAATTGGGCTCGTTGGCTACGGTAGGGGTTTAATTGTTCCTGAAGACGGGTAATATTGCGGGAAAGGTCACTTTGTTCTTTTACCCAAGCTTCTGACGCTTCTGCGAGACTACTTGCTTGCAGACGATGGTTTTCTAGGGTTTCCCTTGCGGTTTGGGTTGTCAGTAGGAGATTGGGTAAAATTTCAGTTTCTAAACGGCTTTTTTGGGCAGTAATCTGATTTAATTCGAGATTATAGCGATTAATTTCCTCTAAAAGTCTGGTTTTCTGTGCCTGAGATTCTTTTTCGAGGTTTTCTAACTCTTTTTGTCGTTGTTGCTGTTGTTGTCGTTTGGCCTGTTGACTCGCTAATCGGGAAGTCAGGGACAGGTGTTCATCTTCCCCGAAAGCTTTGACCTGTTGATTTAGTTTCTCTAATTCTTGACTATTTTGGGCGATTTGTTCGGATAAATTGGCGATAGTCTCGGTTAAAACCTGTTTTTCCTTTTCCCCAGCTTGAATTTGTTCTTTTACTTGCTGGCAGCGCTGCTGGAGATTTTGCCAATGGAGGACAATTTCCCATTGTTGTTTTTCTTGGACTTGGGCCTTGAGTTTTTGGTATTTTTCGGCTTTAATGCGATCGAGTGCTAATTTTTCCAGAGATTTTTGCAATTCTGTGGCAATAATTTGGCAGCGTTCTTCTCTTTCTTTAACCGAATCGATATTCTCCTTAGTTTTCTCAATTTTGCGGTCAAATTCAGCTACTCCTGCCAATTCGTCGATAATTTCCCGTCTTTCCTTGGCATTCATGCTGATAATTCGGGTTACGTCCCCCTGTAACACCACGTTGTACCCTTCGGGATAGATGCGTAAACGGTTTAACTGGTCGTGAAGTTCGCTAACCGTACAGGTTTCCCCATTGATATAGTAGGTAGAAGTATAGCTGCCACCCTTAGCCACTTTTAAGCGTCGGGAAACCGTCCAATCCCTATCGGTTGCGCCGGTCATATCGGCAATATCAAAAGTCACCGAAACACTCGCTTCGGTGCTATGACGTTGACTGTTATA
Organism: Microcystis sp. M_QC_C_20170808_M3Col; assembly: GCF_007095505.1. Taxonomy (NCBI): domain Bacteria; kingdom Bacillati; phylum Cyanobacteriota; class Cyanophyceae; order Chroococcales; family Microcystaceae; genus Microcystis; species Microcystis sp. M_QC_C_20170808_M3Col. The sequence continues at coordinate 6,295 of NZ_SFBY01000189.1, read as the reverse complement.
GCTGTGATTGACTAAATCCGGTAATCTTTCGGCCCGCATTCCCTTGGAAGTAGCTAATCCCAAGCAAAATAACAATGCGTCGAGGATATTCGACTTTCCTGAACCATTTGGACCAGAAACCACCGTAAACCCCGGTAAAAAGGGTATAGGAGTTGTTCCCCCGAAGGATTTGAAGTGTGAGAGTTCGACCTTTTTGATGTAAACCATGGCGATAAACAAAAAGTAGGAAAGCTGTCAGCTTTAAGACAACACCCTTATAGAAAAATATAGCTGATAGCTACCTTAGATAGCTTGAATCCATTCCTTGACTTGGTACTCTGTCCAGATACCATTTTGCCAGTAGGGATCTGCTTCGATTAATTCCCGCACTTCTGACTCGCTGGCTGCCTGATAAATTCCGAAAACTTGGCTTAAATCTGCCGTTGGCCCGATGGTAATGAGAATTCCCCGTTCTTTCTGTTGATTTAATCCCTCTAGATGCGCTTGACGATAGGGTGCGCGTTTTTCCAGCACGTTTTCACAATAACTACCCCAGATAACAAATTTCGGCATATTTGACCTGTACTCTCTTGATCTGTTGCTATTTTACGATCGAATCGTCAATCAGACTAAATAGATCTAGAAAAGTGGGGGGTACACAGAATCTACATTTTACTATAGCGGTTTTCACAGAAGTGAGTCCCGATTGAAACGCTGAAACGCCTATCTATCAATGGATTTACTATACCTCATTAGACTGAAAAACGCTATATATAGATTAGCTAATCCAGATAGGTTTTCTATTGTATTTAAGTAGGTGGGTGGAATTAAATATAAGATGAACGTAGGTTGGTTTGAAGCATGAAACCCAACGCCCGCATGGGTTACGCTACCGCTAACCCATCCTACAAATAATTGTGCCTCCCTACTTAATAAAGATAAGCGTAAGTCAAAATTTTCCATGATCAATCGGGGCATTGGTTCGACAGTTATAGATTAATAAAAGTTGATTCTTTCACGTTCGACAACTAAAGGTCTTTTTAAAATTCTCATGTGCATTAAGCCAATATATTCCCCAATAATGCCGATAAAAAATAGTTGCACAGAAGCGAGTAAAAATAGTCCAACCATGATTGGTGCGGTTCCTAAAGGGAAATAATTCCAGAACAACAATTTGGCGATTAAATAACCTAACGCCACTACCAAACTCAAGAGAGATAAAGCAAAACCCAAAAATGTAGCCATCCTCAAAGGAACACTCGAGTGACTGGTAATTCCCAGCATCGCCTCGCTATAGTATCGATAGAAGTTGTAACTACTAATACCCCGTTTTCGTCGTTGTTGTTGATACTCAAAAGAGAAACTTTCAAAACCTAACTCTTCAATGAGTCCCCTAAAATAGGGATAGGGATCGTTAATCTCTCGTAGAACATTGATGACTTTCTGATCGTATAACCCGAAACCTGTAAAGTTTCTAGTAACTTTTATATCTGAAAGATTATCCATTAAATAATAAAAAATTTGTCTGGCAAAATAGAAAAAAGCTCCTTCTTTCATCGGAGTTTTAACCGCTTTAACAACTTTATAGCCTTCTTCCCACTTCTTAACAAATTCTAGGATTAATTCGGGAGGATCTTGCAAATCTGCTACCATCAAAATAACCGCATCTCCGTAACACTGAAGAATACCATAGTAAACAGAACGAACGGGACCGAAATTTCTCGCATTAACGATGACCTTGACCCCGGGGTCTTTTTGAGCAATTTTTTTTAATTCATCTATAGTTTTATCTTGGGAAGCGTTATCGATAAAAAGATGTTCATACTCATAGTTAGGTAACTGATTAAAGACTTCTTTAACTCGCAAGTAAAGGTCTTCAATATTTCCTTCTTCATTATAACAAGGAGTCATTATAGTAATTTTCTTCATTATCTATTTCCTCTAAAAACAAAGGTTTTATTTAAAAAATAAGAAATAATTGCTAGAGGCAATACTAAGATAGCTTGTGCCACTAACATATTAATTCCTAGCATCTTGACAATTCGTAAGGATTCAGCGTTTAATAAATAAATCACTAAATAAACACCAATAAAGCGAGCTAGTAGTCGGTTATTTTGGTCTTTAAAAACGATAGCCCCGATAGTTTTAAAGTTGAATAATACCCCGCAAATAGTAGCGATCAGTAAGGAATAGCGATAATCTAATCCCAGACAGATCAGCAAGGCAAACACCGAATAACCAAATAAGGTATTAATTACCCCCACTAACAAAAATCTAACAAATTTACTTTTTTGGAACAGATACATTTTTCAAGTTTATTTTGACAATTAGTGATTACATTGGTCTTTACCTTTTCCTCACCTGTAAAATGGCTAATACACTCTTTGTAGCATGGCCAGAGCCGATTGCACAATGCCATCCAAATCAAGTCCTTGTTGGGAACGTAAAACTGTTTGACTACCAGCGGTTTTCACGGCCTCTCTTTTTAACCTTAAAGGACTAAATTTCACTGATTCACCGGACTGTGCCAGAACCTCGGCAACTGCACTTCCTAAACCGCCAATTCCATGTTCTTCTAGGGTGATTATCTTCTTAGTCTTTTGAGCCGATTGTAAGATAGATTGTTCATCTAGAGGGTAGAGAGTCGGCATACTCAAAACTTCAATAGAATAACCCTGCATCGTCAGTTTTTCAGCCGCTTTAACGGTTAAATCTAGCATTCCCCCTATACTGATTAAGGTCAAATCTGTTCCCGACTGTAACTCGATTGCCTTACCAATTTCAAACTGAGGTTCCCTGGAGTGAACTTGAGGCTCACCGGCTTTCCCTAATCTTAAATAACACGGACTAGATAGGTTAACAATAGCTTGAGTAGCTAATTTAGCTTCTAGAGGATCTCCTGGAGCGATAACCGTCATATTAGGTAACACTCTCATCACCGCTAAATCTTCCATGCCATGATGAGTATAACCCAGAGAACCGTAGGTCAGGCCACCACCAACAGCAACAATATTAACATTGAGATTGTGATAACAGACATCATTGCGAATCTGTTCAAAACATCGCATGATCGGAAAATTGACAATAGAATAGACAAAGACGATTTTGCCACACATTGCTAGACCCGCAGCTATGCCGATCATGTTTTGTTCGGCAATACCCACATTCACAAATCGTTGAGGAAATTGGCTGGCAAATCCTTCGAGAACAGAATAGCCTAAGTCTCCACAAAGAAGCCAAATCCGCTCATCTTTCTTAGCTATTTCACAAAGCGTATTGATAAAAGCTGTTCTCATGATTTCCCCTCAATTTCTGCTACGGCTTGTTCTAGTTGTTCTTGATTCGGTGACTTGTAATGCCAAGCCAGTTGATTTTCCATAAAACTGACTCCTTTTCCTTTGACTGTATGAGCAATAATACAGCTAGGTTTTCCCTTTTCAAAAGGAACACTATTGAAAGCGTCTTCAATCTGCTGGAAATTATGACCGTCAATTTCTCGCACTGACCAACGAAATGCCTGGAATTTAGCTGTTAAGGGTTCAAGGTCAAGCACTTCTTGGACCGTGCCAAAACTCTGAATTTTGTTATAGTCCACAATAACAACTAGGTTATCGAGTTGATGCTGAGGCGCAAATAAGATTGATTCCCAATTTGAGCCTTCGTCCATTTCCCCATCACTAACTAGAACAAAAACTCGGTAGGGTTTATCTTCACGTTTACCAGCTAAAGCTATACCACAACCGATAGGTAAACCATGACCTAAAGACCCTGTAGAAGCTTCTATTCCGGGTAGATAATGACTGATATGACCAGTTAACTTAGAACCATCTTGACAATAAGTTTCTAGCCATTCTAGGGGAAAAAATCCCCTTTCAGCCAGTACCGCGTAGAGAATAGCCGCACTATGACCTTTACTGAGAATAAATCGATCGCGGTCTGGCCAATTTGGGTTAGTCGGATCAATTCGGAGAATGTTGCCATATAGTACGGCTAATAAATCAGCCATACTTAAGCAACTGCCAATGTGAGAGGCATTAGCTCGATGAACCATTCGCAAAGACTGAAGGCGGATTGATTGAGCTAATTGTTTGATTGTGTTTGCTTGAATCATTACTCTTTGACAAAGTAGGAAATATAAGGATCATAAGGAAAACGACAGAGTTTAACCATCCGTAGGTCTAAGCTTTCTAAGAGCGCAGTAGTTTCACCTGGAAATTCAACGCAGTTTAGCTCATCAAAAGCAATAATACCACCCTTAACAACTCGAGGGTAGAGATATTCAATGGCTACTTTAGTAGGTTTATAAATATCAAAATCTAAGTAGAGAAGGCTGATGAGCAAATGAGGATTATCATCAACATATTTGGGAATAGTTTGACAAGCGTCGCCAGCTACTAATTCTACTTTAGCAATATGTCCTAAAGGACGGTTTTTATCGTGTATGTCAACCAAAGATTGCAGTTCATTGATAATATTATCTGAAGTTTTAAACGCTCCTTCTTTTAAATGTTCTGAAGACCCTGTTTCTAGATCTTTTTCATGCAGTAAAGGAAACCCCTCAAATGTATCAAATCCGATTACTTTTCGAGTATGATTATAGGGTTCAGAAATTGCAGAAAAATGATGCCAAGACATCAAACCACCACCTCCAAACACTCCACATTCAACAATACTGCCATTAGCCGGGAGGCTAAGTTTGAAAATTTCCCATTTCGTTAAAAATCGGGCAATGTCTTGGCGACGTACATGGCGAGTAAATGTTGAGAGGCGCTGGGTTATAGGCAACCCAGATCCTTCAAAGGTTCTAGCCAAATCATCGGGAATACTTTTTTCTTGTTGACTGTACTTAGTGGAATGATGTCCTAGTTGACTCAATGATGAGGGTTTTTCTAAATTCACTTTATTGCTCCTATTTGAGAATAATTTTGAGTTTCAAAAGTCAATGGCATTTGAGGAAAAGTTAGAATTTTCTTCAAGTTCTCCGATTAACAGATTCGGCATTAGTAAATTGTTGATACCATGCAAGGGTTTTTTTAATCCCGGTGGGTAAATCAACCGTTGACTTGAGTCCTAATTCTTTTAATGCTCTGTCAGTAGCGGGTACATATCTGGCAATCCGTTGACCTACAACTGGTTCTTGAGCAACAGTGATAGAATTAGGGTGTCCAGCAATTTCCGCCACTGCTAAGGCGGTATCTTTAATGTTGATTTCCACATTTGAACCCACATTATAAGTACGACAAGACTCCCCCTTAAATAATATAGTCCATAACCAAATCATCAAATCTGAAGCATATAAATAGGAACGATAGGGAGTCCCATCTCCTTTAATATGAATCGTCTTTCCCTCCAAAATGTCTTTGATAAAGTTGCCAATGGCAAAAGATTGATCTAAAGGTAAATAGGGACCAACAAAAGCAAAACACCGGGCAATTTTTACCCCTATATTATACTCCTGAGCATACAAGACACTCAAGAGTTCTGCGAGTCGTTTTCCCTCTCCATAAACGGAGTTAGGAGAACTCACATCCGGCGCCCCTTGATAGCTTTCTGGAATATGAGTTATATCTGAGGGTTGTTGACCATAAATTGCTCCTGAGCTAGTTAGTAATAATTTTTTTGTGCCACAATTTTTCGCAAAATCTAGCACTCGTCGGGTTCCTTGTATTGTAGTATCCAGCACAAAAAGACGATTTTCTTGATGCACTAGAGAACTTGCATCCGTTGCAGCGTGGATAATGTGAGAAAATTCACCTTCAGGAAACTCAAATGACCTAACATCACCGCTATGGAATTGAATAGCGGGATGAGTAGCTAAATGAGGAGCTTTTTGCCTGAAACTATCAGGATTTCTGGTTAAAACAACCGCCGATGCTTTTAAGTCTAGCTGATCATTAGCCCAGATAAAACTCTCTAATAACCAACAGCCAAAAAAGCCTGTACCTCCGGTAATAAATATTCGTTGTCCCCGCAGTTCTTCCCACAGGGTTTTAGTATGGGCAAGAATATGATTTAAGTCGTTTGTTAGAAGATTGGTCATCAGAGTATATTACACCAGCTATGGACATTATGATAAATAACGGATCACAATAAACTATCATCAATGTCAACCCCTAGCGATCGCAATTTTGCCGCCAAGCGTTCAGCCCGTAGTTTTTCCTGCTCGGCTCGCTGCTTTTCCTGTTCGGCGCGTTGCTTTTCCTGCTCGGCTCGTTGCTTTTCCTGCTCTGCCAACTCCTCTATGGTGGGGAGCAATTGCCCCTCTGGTGTTGCCCAACGCAGCCAAGTAATTGGCTCCTGTTCATCCCCATAAATT
>NZ_SFBY01000188.1:0-2693 GCF_007095505.1 Microcystis sp. M_QC_C_20170808_M3Col | reverse complement strand
CATTTTACGCAGGGGGTACTTAGATAAAATCAGTATAGCACAATAAAAGTTAAGTTAACAAGCTATAGTTTAAAAAGCCGTCCTAAAAGGACGGGGCTTTAACCCAAAATTTCGGTAAGACAGGAGACAAGGCCAGAACAGTTTGTCTTCTCCGAGCGATTCGGGTAGAAAACTCTACTCTGTCAAAGTTAAATCCACTCTTCTTCATCCGCTTTGTTTACCTCCCGATCTTCGTTTTGATCTTGGGCAGGGGGCGTAATAATCCGATAATTGACATCGTAAACTTGATCGGCTTTTTCCCCGCGACTCTGTTTGGCTGTGCGGTAACTATAGGAATAAACCGAGCCAGTTTGAGAACTGTCATCTGGAGGCTTGACAAAATCCGCTTTTTTGCCATCAGCAACCCTAGGCGGGAATTCTTCCCGATCCTGAATGGTAGTCGGTTTTTCGGGGGGTGCATCAAAATTCCAATCATCACCGCTATCTCTTTCCCAATCGTTACCCGGTGGAGACGCAGCAGAATCTTGAATATAGGTAGGTCGGGGAGATGGGGGTGAGACTTTAGGATTATTGGCTATAGGAGGGGAGGCTTTTGGGGCAGCCAAAGGACGACCAAAACTATAGAGAAATTGCAGGGTTAAACCACTGATAATTCCCGCTAGGGTGAAAAGTAACACCCAGACAGCTAGGGGCAGTTTTACCGTCATAATACCGCCAAAAAAGACCAAAGTGATCACCCCCAGATTCTGCCAGATCAGTAATCCGCCCACAGCGATCGCAAATAAGACCATAATCCAGCCCATTTTTACCTCCCTTGATTCAGTGATCAGTGATCAGTAAACAGTAAACAGTAAACAGTGATCAGTAAACAGGTACAAAGATAAAGATAACTAACTAACTAATTAACTTAAAACTTACATCTGATAACTGATAACTTACATCTGATAACTGATAACTTACATCTGATAACTGATAACTTACATCTGATAACTTACATCTGATAACTGATAACTTACCCACTGATAACTTACATCTGATCACTGATCACTGTTAATGTCCTTGCCAGCGATTAATGGCCACACAATCGATATCTAACTGATCGAGAGTACGAGCGATAACAAAATCGACCAAATCCTCGATCGATTGGGGATGGTGATACCATGCCGGTATTGCCGGCACAATTCTAACGCCCGCCTCGGCTAAAGTGGTTAAATTACGCAGATGAATTAAACTAAAAGGGGTTTCTCGCGGCACTACCACCAATTTTCTGCCCTCCTTAATCTGTACATCGGCCGCCCTTTCTAGCAAATCGGAACTTAATCCCCCCGCTAATTTGGCCACTGTACTCATGCTACAGGGAATAATTACCATACCAAGGGTGCGATAGGAACCACTGGCGATCGTTGCCCCCACATCACCCCAACGATGACAGCGTAATTTTCCCCCTTCCATCACCCCGCATTGGCTGCGCCAAAATTGTTCTTGCAGATCCGGTTCTGGAGGCATCCGCACATTATCTTCCGCTTGCCAGACAGTGTAAGCTGATTTGGAGGCCACTAAATCGATCGTGTAGTCGGCTAAAAGTAGATATTTGAGAGTACGGACGGCATAAATCAGCCCTGATGCCCCCGTAACGCCCAAAATTAGCGGTTTAGATAATTCCTTCAAGCTCTAATTCCTCGATCAATTGTAATCCTCTCGGGTCACCCACTTTTAATAAAGCACCCCTGGCATCTTCCTTGACACCTAAATCCTCATCTTCCACCAAGGCCTCGATCAAAGCATCGATCGCCGTGGCATAAATAACATTTAAGGGCAATTCTCGGCATAATTGACCGATCGACCAAGCGCAATTACTCCGCACCGCCGCGATTAAATCTCGGCGCAATCCTTCAATTAAAGGCGGCAAGACGGTGATGATATCTTCATAATTGACCTTGGCAATCTGGGCTAAACTACTGGCAGCCCATAATCGCACCGCCGAAATATCGGTTTTGAGAGCATGAACCAAAGGCTCGATCGCTCTGCGATCGCCACAGTTGCCCAGGGCCCAAACTACCCCTTTTCTGACGTAACCATTCCAATCTCTGGCCAGTAGATCGATTAAAGGCTCCACGGCGCTAAGACTGGGATTTCTGCCCAAAGCGTAGGCGACACTGACACGCACTAGGGGACAGACATCGCTTAACATCTCTAGTAAGGGGGCGATCGCTCTTTCGTCACGCAATTCACAAAAGGCGCGAGCGGCGATCATTCTCTCGCTCACATGAGCAGAAGTCAGCAATGAGAGCATTTCCTCTGGATCGGGGGGGATTTCCGCTGCTATGTCCGGATCGCTCCCATCGAGAGGATTATTTAAGGAGTTGTTAGAGTCTAGGATTTCATTATCGTACATACTTGTTAGATTATCTTAATCCGTGACCGCTTACGTCAAGCCAAAAATCAAAAAGTAGTTGCGGGTTGGGGAGACTTTTCAGTGATCAGTAATCAGCCATCAGTAATCAGTGAACTGAAGGCAAGAGGCAACAGGCAACAGGCAAAAGAAAGAATCTGGCAATTCTCCTACCTAGGGTCTGCGGCAAAAAGTTTTTCGGTGGGGGTTGGGGGTTGGGGGTTGGGGGATGGGGGATGGGGGATGGGTTTTACCGATTTTCAGGTGGTCAACTACCTAATTTTCAGGGAAAAAGTACCTG
>NZ_SFBY01000187.1:0-7760 GCF_007095505.1 Microcystis sp. M_QC_C_20170808_M3Col | reverse complement strand
GGAACAGCAACACAAACAATCCGATAAATCTTGGCAAAATAATTCAACCATTCAGTGAATTGATACCAAGAAGCATCAGAAATCGACTTGGCAAGCTGACGGTTTTTGACTAAGTTTCTAATCTTTAAAGCTTCATAGACTACCAGATCATTAGACTGGACTAACGCCAAAGCGTCTTTAATTGCTTTGTCTTTACGTTGTCTTGACACTTTCAAGTGAAGTTTAGCTACTTTTATCCGTTGCTTGTGATAGTTGTTAGACTGTTTGTTTCCCTTACAAAATCGTTTTGATAATCTCCTTTGTGCTTTTTTAAGTCGTTTTTCTGACTTTCTTAAATAACGTGGATTCTCTACAGTATTACCTTGGGCATCGGTATAAAATTCCTTTAACCCTAAGTCAATTCCTGTTATTTGTCCCGTTGGTTTATGGTATTCTTGCCGTTCTACGTCAATCAAAAACTGGCAATAATAGCCGTCAGCACGTCTGATGGAATTAAACCGATGCTCCGCGGTTGATATTCTGGTCGGATTTCATCCCCGCAAAGGTGAGTATCTTGTCGAAAAATGTAGCGGGGGCATTCATCCGACATTTTAGGTAACCGCATTTACACCTCCACTTTCACTTCCTCTGTCTCTGTTTTTTCCTGTAGTGGGGGAACTATCAAAGGCGGCAGTTCTGGTTCGGCGGTGTTGAGAGTCGGCGTAATATCGACGTAGTTAATCACCGCCCCTAAAATTTTCACTTCCGCTTCTGTTAACTGGTCAGTTGCTTCACTCAAGAGACTAGAACGAGTTATCGCCTGGCGCGTTACCAGAATAATCCCGTCCGCTAGTTCTTCTAAGAGCAGCGCATCATTACAGCTAGACAGAGAAGGAGTATCCACAATCACCAGATCGAAACGGCCGCGAGAATCTTTGAGAATTAATTGTAATTCGCTCGATTCAATGATAGCTGCCGCTTGTTTTTGCGGACCGGGACTAGGCAAAATGGAAAGGTTTTCTATATTTGGGGCCAGCCGGATCGATTTACTTTTTGCCCCGTAGTAAAGTAGGGGTTCTCGGAAAGAATTGGGATCGGGAGTGACTCCGATTTCTTCGGCCTTAGAAAGACTTCTCAGATCTCCTTCGACTAACAGAGTCCGTCGGCCTGCTAAAGCCGCAGCGATCGCCAGATTATAGGCAGTGGCGGTTTTCCCCTCTCCGCCAGTAATACTGGTGACAATGACCACTTTCACCGTTTCGCCGCCGCCAACAAGTCGCAGGGTACTGCGTAAACGTTCGTAGTAGGGGAGATAATTGGCATTAGCATCGGCGAGAATCGGCTCGATTTCCTCGCCCTCTAAATTCCGGACAATGGGCAATTGTCCCAAGAGTAGTATATCCCGACTAACCAAAGCTTCCCGCAATTCTTGGGGACTGTGCAGGCGATCATCGATCACTGCTAACAGCAGGATCGTACCCAATCCGGCTAAAGTTCCCAAACCAGCACCCACCAAGAGAATCAAGGTACGATTCTTGCGGTTAAACACCTGTTCGATCGCTTGAGCAACTGGCGGTTGGGCGACGGTGAGACTACCCACGGTTTCCGCTTCTGCAGCCTGAGCATCCACCAGAGCATTGAGAATATTCTCGTAGATACCCCGTTGAAAGGCGACGGCTTGGGTTAAACGAGCTTGCTGTAGCTGTTTATCGGGGAATTTCTCGTATTGGGAGCGTAATTGCTGTTCCTGAGTCACTAAGGATTCTAATTGTTTCATTAAACCCTCGCGCTGGGTTTGCAGGGTGACTAATTGAGCCGCTAGTTGTTGACGGGTGGCATCGAGATTACTTTGCTGACGGATGCGACTGCTGGGAAGGGCGGTAAGGACACCATCTTTTCCGATCACCTCGACGGCTCTTTTTTGTAAGAGAGATTCGTTAACTTGCTGTTGTTTGCGTAATTTAACTACGGTGGGATGTTCGGGGCGTAAATCCTTCTGTAGTCGCTCCAATTGGGTTTCCGTGTCCAATATCTGCGCTCGGATACTGGCAATAATCGGGTCGGCACTAAGGGCCGAGGAGGTGTAAGCTTGATCGGGGGTTAAATCGAGTTGTTTACTCAGACTATCAATTTGTCCTTGAATACCTTGCAGTTCTAGGCGAATTTCTCGCTGTTGCTGTTGACTACTGGTGATAGCGGTGAATAAACTCCCATCTTGAATCGCCAATAAATCTGAACCCTGGGTACTAATGTAGCGATAAAACTTTTCTTCGGCTCTGGTTAAATCTTTTTGGACTTCGTTAAGTCGGACACTGAGAGCTTCTATGCGGGCCCGTAACTGAGAAGTATTCAGCCAGCGACTGTATTCCACCATTTCCTTCATCAAGGTTTCGAGAATTAACTCCGCCTTGGACTGGGAGTCGGCCGTTAACTCTAAAAGTACCTCTTGGGGTTGGTCGGTTCCTGTAGGCCGATTGCTATTATTTTTTTGTCCCTCCACTTCACCAGGGAAGGTGATTTTCAAATCTTGATCGCGAATTTTAACGATCTGTTCCTGATTAAATTGCAATTTTTTAGCGGCATTGACCAATACCCGGGGAGATAGCAGTAAATCGCGGTCAATAGCCCGCCCTTGTTCTTGCAGTTGGGTTCCTGTACTGGTAAAAGCCGGCGGCGGCACCCGGTAGGCCAATTGTCCCACCGCCCGATAAAAGGTGGGGGGTTTCTCAGGATCGGGTAGGAGAGCAAAGATCACAGAACCGCCTAAACAGACGAGGAAGACGAATATTCCCACAAATTTGTTCTGATCTAGCGAGATGAGAAATCGTTTAACAATTGGTAGAGCCATAGCTTTTTAATATATTCCCAGATTCTTTACATTTTAGCGGTCAAGAGTGATTCTCGCCCTTGAAATCCTAGCTTATGAAGTTGTGTTAAGGAGTGAAGGGAGCAAGTTGCCCCTCAGTTATTGGAAGTTATTGGAAGTTATTGCTAAGGTTGAGAATTGTATTGGTAAAACTGGAAATATCCCGAATGGGTTGGGTAATGATATTAAAAGCGGCGAAAATTTCCCCTAATAGGGTGCGGGTGACAATAATTACGTCTTGATCTTCTAGGGGAACATTTTGGGATATATCTCCCCTAACTGCCGCTATCGGACTCAAAGTTTGACTAACAATTCCCCCTTTGGCACTGTCAAAACGTAGCAGGGACACTTCATTGACATTGATCCGCAGGCGATCGGAAACTGGTAAACTAGCCACCACATCGAGGAAGGTACTGCCATTAGGAATCGAAACATTTCTCAGGGCAATTCCCGAAGGAACTAAGGGAGCTAAAACCCTGACGGTGATATTCTGCTGGGTGAGGGTGGTTCTAGCCACCAGTGTGCGATTATATCCCGTTTCTTGGCCTACTTCTAACTTGGAAACAATCACGGCATCGCCCCCTTGCAGACGCAGATCTGGCAAGCGTTCCCCTTTAATTAAGGGAGTATAAAGGTCAAGTTTCTCCTCTAATACTGTACCATCGACTAAAACCCGACGGACAACGATCGAACGCAGATCGGCTCTGGGAGTGCCACCCCCCGCCGCCAAAAGTACCTGCGCTAGGGGAGTATTAGGAGCGATACTATAAAACCCCGGTCGCTGTACCTCTCCCAGAATGGTTAACTGGACGGGACGGGCAGTGGTTAAAACAGCAATCACTTCCGGTTCCTCCCGCAAGTATTTTCGCCCCAATTCGAGGCGGATTTTAGTTTGTACTTCGTCTAAAGTCAAGCCCAGCACAGGAATACGCCCTAAAATCGGCACCAGAAAATTACCATCGGGATCCACCGGCCCCGTGGAATTAAATTCGGGAAAATCGGGAACCGAGACAGTAATTTGATCGCCGATATCGAGTCGATAGGTCTGAATTTGTCGGGATTGGCGATTATTGGGAGAGTAAACCGGTGGACTGTAGCCGGTAGGGGGAATCGTGTTTTCAGGAAAGGTGGGATTAGGGGGTTGGGGGGGCAAAAATTCCAACCCGGCTCCGGGTTGAGTCTGGGGTATGGACAAAGGACCTTGGGCTTTGAGTCTCTCGGAGTGAATTACCCATAAGAACCCTGTCAGACTCAACCCTGATAAGGCTATAGCCCCAGTTCTGAATAAACTAACTGGCAAAAACTTGTTGAGCATTGCTGGAATCATACAGATATATCAATTTATTTTCTGAGAGTTATCTAGTGGGAGAGGAACAAAGAAGCTATTAAGGACTAGAAAAGTGCCTTGAGCTAGTTTTTTTTAAACAGATAGTTGGGAGCAGAAAAACTACTTTTCTTTTTTGGTCTCAGGCAGAGAAGTTAATTGACTTAAGACATTTTGTTCTAAGTTACTTTGAACTTCCTTGGCGAGATTGAGAGCAAAGGGAGTGAGAGTTTGCAGTTCTTTCGTCGGTTCTAAGGGAATCACCAAGGAAACGGCTATCCAGGGTACTCTCTGTCTTTTTAATTGCGCCCATTGGTCAAGCCAATACCACACCGAGGGATCGTAATGACCACCACCTAGCCAAGCATACCATTGCACCACGGCAAAGGTGTTTTTTGTCCAGGCACGATAGAATCGAGCCGTGGCCTTTCCTCCCGACTGGGTGGGGATTAATAGCTCGGTTGTTTCCCCCTGATTCCAACGACTAATCGAAGTGATATCTGACCATTCTAATCCTGGTTGATTTTTATAGTATATCTGTGGCTTTAAAAGCACGGTGATCCTCTTGCCTTCAGGACTTTCCACCACTTGTACCGACCATTTTCCCTCACCGATTTCTCCTTGCTGCTGGTCGATGGTTTTCAGGTCGGACAACTCGATTCCCGATTCTTGTAGGACTCGCATTTTCTGCATATTACTGATTCTCGGTTGCTCCACCCAAGACCACTGGCCAGAAATTAAATTGGGCAAGATACCCCCTAAAATCAATAGCAGCAGCAGGCACAACAGCAGTAAATAATTACCTGGGAGCTTTTTTTTGACTTTATCTAACACTAAAGTTACCTCGGCTGGAATTTTTTGACTAATCATCCTGGTTACCTTCCTCTTGAGCTAGGGACTTTTTCTTAACCGCCTCGCGATACTGCATGATTTGGAAGACCAAAAGGATCAGTAATAACATAAAGACCGAGTATAAATCACCCCCCCAGCTATCGTGGAGTAATTTGAAGTTTTCGTCTTGTCCTGTGCCGTGAAACCAAGCTAAAAGCGCGTTACGAATAATATTAGCCCCGACACTAATTCCAAAGGCACTGAGGAGCATAAAGCGGGTTTTACGACCGTTTTCGATAGTATCAGTCCAATGGAGCAGCAGCAGCGTCACGTAAAGACTGGTAAATAACATTTTCAGCCCCGCACAGTAGGGAGCGACTTCCACCATCCTACCTTCTACCGCTACATAGATACCGTCAACGGAGACATCTAAGCCGGCTTGCTGGAGAATAAAACCAGCGCAAGCGGCAATAAAAACCTGTAGGGGTAGGGTATAGGGAGCAATCAGGTAGGGGATAGGATTAGGGGTCGCTAAGGCTGTTAAAAGTAGGGGAAATCCTTGCAATTTAAAACCTTCTGTTCCTTTTAACCAGAGACAGATTCCCGCTAAAATAATCGGAAAAGACATACTAACCCAAAGGGAGGAACCGAGGAGATAAAAAATAGCTCCTAGGGTTAACAAAAACGCTCCGAGGGGGTGGGAGCGATCTTCGAGGCGTTGCCATTTTTTGCGATTCTGCCAGACAATATAGGCGGCGTAGGGAAGGCCAATCAAGCCGTGGCTAAAGTATTCGTGTTCGATGCTGATCGATTTATTCAGCCAACCATCGTACCAGTGAAAGATCACCGGACCATAGATAACCGCCAAGAAACCGATAATCAGCCAAGATTGCCGATTTTTGTGGGAGACGGGGGACAAGGAAGGACTAACACCCATAGGACGGAGCGATTTAGTGACAAATTCTGAATTTATGTTACCCGATGATCGCAGTGATCTGTTCAACCACGATGTCAATCTGCTCCTCGCTGATGCCGGGGTACATGGGGAGAGAGACAATTTCTTCACAGAGAGTCTCTGCATTAGGAAAGTCTCCCTGTTGATAACCCAGGTAGCGATAGGCCGGTTGCAGATGACAAGGAATCGGATAATGAATGCCGGTTTGAATACCGACGGCAGTTAATTGTTCTTGTAGTTGTTGGCGCTCAACGGAACAATGGGGGAGAATGCGAATAACGTAGAGATGATAGACATGACCAGTCTCGGTTTCGTCTCGTACGGGTAAAATGCCTTGATCGGCTAAAGGAGCCAAAAGCCTGTCGTATTGTCTTGCCGCTCGATGACGGGAGCGGTTCCAGCTTTCCAGATGGGGTAATTTAATGTTTAAAATGGCGGCTTGTATGCTATCCAAACGGCTATTAGTGCCGATATCGGTGTGGAAATACTTGCTCGGTGCGCCATAATTTCTTAAACTGCGGGCTTTTTGGCTAATTTCGGGATCATTGCTCACTAACATTCCGCCATTGCCAAAAGCACCCAAATTTTTACTGGGATAAAAACTAAACCCGGCCGCTACACCGACACTGCCGGCGCGATAACCTTCTCTACTGGCTAAATGGGCCTGGGCCGCATCCTCAAAGATAATCAGATTATAGCTGCGGGCAAAATCCTGTAATTGTTGGGGTGATACCATCTGTCCGTACAGGTGTACGGGGAGAATGGCGCGGGTGTTGGGGGTAATTCTTTGAGCAGCCGCCGCGAGGTCAATTAGGGCTGTATCGAGGTGACAATCAACTAAAATCGGTTTGGCCCCCGCTTGCACAACACCCATGAGGGTAGCGACAAAGGTATTAGCGGGGACTAGCACTTCATCCCCAGCACCGATGCCGTAAGCTTGTAAAGCCAGGGTAAGAGCAGCAGTGCCAGAAGCTACTCCCACAGCATACTCGACTCCGCAAGCTTGGGCAAAGGCGGTTTCAAATTCGGCTAAAGCTTGGCCTAAAACAAAATCTCCCCGGTCGATAACTGTTTGGATTGCCTCGGTAATTTTTGCTTGTAGGGGCTGGTTTTGCCAAGTCAAATCCACAAAGGGAACTTTGATTAAACTGAAATTCATCTAGTGCTTGTTTATGGAGATATTATTAAGTGTCAACAGACTAGCATGGATTTGAGCGAGTTGGCTAGATTCCTATTCAGGGGATTTGGTCTTGACTTGGCCAAAAGGATCAAGTTGACTGCCTAGCTATTTATTTTTGCCGCCAAACTTTGACGATAATTCCTAGGCAGAGGAGAATATAAGCAGAAGTTAATAAACCGTTCCAGTATAAAAGGCGAAAACTCAAGGTTTGGTCGGTGAAAGCAGCCCCAGTCCAGAGGAAAGCGTAAAAAAGCAGCCATCCTAGCGTTAAATTCAGAGATAAGCGACTAATTTGCCGTTGTTTTCCTTTTCTTTCCCCTCGATACCATGTCCAAGCGGAGGGAATCACCCCTAGAAAGGGAATTAGATATAACATTAATTGCAGTCGCTCTAATTTGTGATCGCCGAAAGGATCGTGATTAATCATGGTATTTGTCCGATAGAACTGGTTATTTTGACATCCTCACCGCCGTAAACGGACGGTGATTCCCAAACCTCACGATTTGGGTTTCTGCTTCTTTCCCTTGCGGGGTTCCGCACCTGCCTTAACAGTTTTACTCTGTTCTGGTCTTATGGTCGCGACCCGGACTGACACCGCAAGTCCTGCGGCCAAAATGTTTTTACT
>NZ_SFBY01000186.1:0-9439 GCF_007095505.1 Microcystis sp. M_QC_C_20170808_M3Col | reverse complement strand
AAACCAATCTTACACAGCCCAAGGTGCGCCGCAATAGCGACTCTTGTTCGGGTGTGGGGTAAAATCGGTAAGAATAAGCTTTTTCCATGTCTCACATTTTAGCATATATTTGGTAAATGCGCTAGTATTTAACGGTAAAGCCGTCGTAGAACGACGGGGTTTCAGACCCAAAATTTTCGATGATTGATCTACACACCAATCGAGAATCAAGGCAGCTTTGAGCGAGTAGTTAATCAAAAAAGTAGTTGACTGGAACGGGGCTTAATATGCTATTATCCTTAACCATTGACTTTTCAGCCATAAACGGCTAAAGGATCGGGTTTTTCCCCTTATTTCATCCTACCATATTCGCTGTTTTTTGTCTAAGAAAAGCGGCGCATTCGACGTGGGGAGTTTGGGGAAAGAAATCGGCGGTTTGCACTTCTAGTAGTTGATAATCGCCTGTTTTACAGAGATATTGCAAGTCTCTGGCTAAAGTTGCACTTTGACAACTGATATAAACAATGCGTTGACTTTGCAGCTGTAACAGACTATCGAGGACAGATCGATCGCAACCTTTGCGGGGCGGATCGAGTAGAATAATGTCGGGTTTAACTGTCAGTTGCGGTAAAGTTTTTTCTACTGCCCCCAAAATAAAAGTTGTGTTGGTAATATTATTTAATTGGGCGTTAATCTTGGCTCGATCGAGGGAAAAGCTATAGGATTCTAGTCCAATCACCTCTTTAACCCGTTTAGCGAGGGGTAAAGTAAAAGTACCGATACCACAGTAGGCATCAATAAGAATTTCTTCACCTTTAAGGTCTAATTTCTGACAAATAACCGCAAATAAGGCTTCAGCAGCCTCTGTATTAACCTGAAAAAAGGTATCGGCAGCCAATTGATAGGTTAATCCGGCGAACTTTTCGGTAATATAGTCCCTTCCGGCGATAGTTGTGGTCTGACTGCCAAAAATAGCATTACCTCGATCGGGGTTATAATTGACGGTTACACCGACTAAATTGCCGTATTTTGCCAGCCATTGCTGCGCCTGTGCCTCAATTCCCTGTAAATTATTATCGGTACTAATCAGGGTTAATAAAATTTCTCCCGTGTGGCGGCCAATTCTTAGGGATAAATGGCGTAATTGTCCTTGATGGGTCTTTTCATCGTAAATTGACCAGCCTTGCTCCTGAATGTCCTGTTTTATCTCTGCTAGAAACGGATTTAAAGCCTGATCTTGAATCGGACATTGATTGAGATTAATCAGATGATGGCTGCCGCGACGATAATAACCCGCTTGCACATTGCCGGTGGGGGAAAATCCGAGGGGATAGGTAGCTTTATTGCGATAAGCGAGGGGAGAATTACCGGTGAGGGGAGGATAAACCAAAGGCTCGGTAAAACCGCCAATTCTGGTTAATACCTCTTGTACTTGCTCTTTTTTGACCAGGCGCTGAAATTGATCCTCGATGTGTTGCCATTGACAGCCACCACATTTATCGGCGACAATGCAGCGGGGACGGATACGATGGGGAGAAGCCTGTAGAATAGTTTGTAGTTTGCCGATCGCATGACTTTTTTTGATATAGGTGATGCGAGTTTGAATGCGATCGCCAATGACCGTATCCGGCACAAAAATCACCTGTCCTCGGTATTTTCCCACACCTTCGCCCGTATGGTTGAGGTCGGTAATCTCGATCTCGATTAAATCACCTTGTTGCATAGTTAGGGAAACCAGTTTTCATCCAGGGTTTCTTCTGGGGTAATAATGACTTCTATAGGAATTTCTTGCTTGCTCAATTTCGAGACTATTTGCCTAGCTTTTCCATAACAAGAATCGAAAATTTCGAGGAGATAAGGTTTTAAACTAGGACTGTCTTCCAGCAGATCGGCAATTTGAACTCGGAAATTAATAATTGCCGCTTCCCATTTATTCGCATTATACTCTCTTTCCGTCTGCCAATAAACTAACTTGAGCAGATGAGCTAATAATTGAATTAACAAACTTTTGAGAGCGTGTCGATTGTTTTTTCCCATGCTTGCCAATTCCTCGATCAGATTAGTCCAGTCTACCGAGGCAAAATCCTCCTGTCGTAATTGGTTAACGGTTGTCTCGATCCATAGCTGAAAATCTCGATCGTATAAGCTTATCTTCGAGATCGGTATTTGAGCGGTCATGGGAGGTAAACAGTAAAAACAATCCAACTCTATTCTACAATCAAAAATTAATTTTTCTAAAATCCTAGATCGGCTTTAGCAATTTTGGCTGCCGCTAATACTTCCTCATCGGGTAATTCTCGCCAGTCGGTCGCACCTATTTCAGCATAGAATTTTTGATCGTAGGCGCGAGTACGAATTACTACCGGCATAGGGACCGCATGACCTAAAACTAAAGCTTGTTGTTTTGAGTCTAATTTCGCTAAAACCGAACGCAAACTTCCCCCTCCAGAAACCCCTGTAAATATGGCTTCTATGTCCTTTTCATCGTTTAATAAACAGGTGATTCTTGTCCCTACCTGAGACATGACTTCGTTATCAATTCCTGAAGGTCTTTGGTCAACAATTAAGAGAGTAACAAAGTATTTTCGCATCTCTCTGGCGATGGTTCCAAAAATAGTTTGATGCACCACGGCAGAATCGAGAAATCGATGAGCTTCTTCAATGGTAATCACTAACTGTTGCGGCCGATCAACGGGGTTTTTAGTTTGTAAAAAATATTCAGCTTTTTTAACATAATTAGCATGAATCCGACGGGTGATCATATTGGTGGCTAACATATAGGAAAGCATATTACTTTGGGAGCCAAATTCAATGACAACGTGCTTACCTGCATCTAAAGCTTGTAAAACCTGATCGATATAATTGTGGGGACAAACAGTTTTTAAATATTTCAAACTATCTAGACGCATTAATTTTCTCTGGAGGGACATAATTGATCCCGCATGGCCCTGTTTTTCGGTACAGAAGATTTTAATGTCCTCGTTACTCATATTTAATAACTGAACGATCCAAGATTCTCCATACTCGTTATAGAGAATATTGGCATTATCTAAACTAGCTTCCGAGATGCCTAATTCCCGACCGATTAAACGAATATCCTCGATTTCAATCTGATTATAACTTAAGAATAATTCCTGCGCTCCTCGTACTCCCCGGCGTTTGGTAGAATCGGGATCGAGGGTATAAATTTCCACCTGTCCGGGGAATAATTGAGATAATCCTTTCACCGTAGAAACATCCTTCCCTTCTTTCATCGCTTCCCAACCGTATTCCGAGTGCATATCAAACATGAGGTTAACCCCTGCTTGTTTGCGAATAATGCCCGAAATTAGTAATCTGGTTAAAAAGGATTTTCCTGTCCCCGATTTGCCAAAAACACCGTTACTACGTTCCACAAAGCGATCGAGATTAATACATATTGGCACGTCCATGTCAAGGGGTTGACCAATGGCAAAATTCTTTCTGGTGGGGTCATCTTCCCAACCGAAAACCATGCGAAAATCCTGCTCACAAGCTTCATAAACTTGGCTAAAATGGGACGGAATAGTTTTAACTGGCAGTAATTCTAAATCGGCGCTAGTTTGGGGTTGAAAAGAGCCTAAAGAAGTGTCGGAAACTGCGGGGGAATTACCTTCAGTTGGAGTCAGAGAGACCCCGGCTTGAAAAGCCGGGGCTTCCTCTGACTTCGTAAACATGAGCATAGGTGATAGTTCAATAGTACCATAAGTACCGCTACCCGCCAAAACATCGCGCATAAAACTATCATCGGGATGGGGAGGATTCGCGATAATCCGGGGACTAGAGTTACCCAGGGAGACATCGGTGAGGAGACAGAAAAAACGCGAGCGAGTGCCTTGCACAACCAAAAACTTACCGACGCGCATATCTTCCACGGAAATATCCGGATAAAGACGGATTTCTAAACCTTCACTCAGGGAACCTTGAATAACCGATCCGAGGGGTTGTTCACTCATGCTAACCTTGATTTGTGGCGATTAATTATGAATTATGAATTATGAATGAGGAAGTGGGAAGTGTTTTCTGTGAACAGTAAACAGTAATCAGTGAACTTAAAACTCAAATCTGATAACTGATAACTGATTCAAGTCGGTTAATTTTTTTTCGGTCTATCCCGCCTAAAAATGAGGGGTTCGCAGGCAGGCACGGATTTCCATTATGAATACAAGTATAGGTCAAGTGGCGGGGTTTTGTCAAGGGGTTAAAGAAAAAAAATCTGGTTTATAAACGGGAAGAAAGGAAATAGCCAAGGGAGAAGAGAATGCCACTAAAAAAGTGAAGATTAACCGCTATAAACTTGCAGTTACTGACTAGCTGAGGTTGGTCGTGATTTTGGTTAACGTGGTGGACTAATTGCCAAGCGAAAGGGAGACTAAGGAAGATTAAAAGAGTGAGAGGGGGATAAACTTGCAGCAGGACAAAAACTACCGTTAAAACATAAACGAGAACCGTCACTACGGTTAAAACTCTAGAACCTTTTAAAGTACCCAAACGGGCAATAGGTGATTTTTTACCCGCTTTGAGATCATCGGCGACTTGATGGAAATGGGAACAAAAAAGGATGATAGAAGTGGTAATCCCGATAATAATTGAAGCCGCTAGACTAGAGAGAGAAAAAGCACCGACTTGGGAATAGTAGGCAGCGGCAATCGCCAAGGGTCCAAAAGTAAAAAAACAGATAATTTCACCTAATCCTTGATAACCGAGACGGAAGGGAGGACCTTGATAGGTATAGCCCAAAAAACAGCAGAGGGCGATTAATTCTAGGATAGTCCAATCGCCTCGCCAATAACTAATGGCAAAAATACCGGCGATGCCTAATAATAGAAAAAGATTACTCAGCCAGAAAATCAAAGATTTGTTACCGGTTAAATTAACGATCGAATGGGCCTTATTGACATCGATCCCGGTATCGGCATCAAAAACATCATTGCTGAGATTTAACCAAGCGAGAATTAAAATAGCTGAGAGGATAAAAGTGGCAAAAATCGGGGCAGAAAATAGACCTGTTTCCTGATAAGCGATCGCTGTTCCCAGAATAATCGGTATAATTGCCACACTATACATTGGTGGTTTAATGGCTGCTAACCAGAGTTTTTTGGGCGAGGGAGTGGTGACAGTATCGGTGGTCATAGTTAAATAGGGTTTGCGGCAAAAAGTTTTTCCTAGGAGTAGGGTGTAGGGTGTGGGTTTATACCCATTTTTAGGTGGTCAATTACCTAATTTTCAGGGAAAAAGTCCTTGAATTTCCCCCCCGATAACTCCAATGGCCGGCACTTTTTGATTTCAAAAAGGCCCAAAGATATTATCCAACAAGGTTTTTAGATTTATTCAGCAAACCCTAGATAGTTCCTCAAAATTGAGATGCGCCCAACCGGACAGGGTCCGTTTTAGTGTTAAACCGAAATTTTCGCTAATCTCGCCCTGAGCTTAGTCGAAGGGTTAGACTTTGGTTTTGGCTTTTTCTGGCAGTTTACCACGGGTAGCGGCACCAGCTAAACCCAGACCTGATCAACCGATAGCAGTCATAGTTCCGGGTTCAGAGGGGTCAAAAACGGCAAAAACAAGGATTAAATTGCCTAAAATCTGTAAATAGACCATTTAATTGATTATTATTGATTCTTAATTCTCCTGACTACTGACGACTGACGACCGACTCCTATTTTGATTTTTACAAGAGGTCTGATCATACCTCGGTTTTAAGGATATTTTACTCAAAAATAGAGATAAATAGACTAAAACCGGGTAAGACATCCTCCCCGCTTAAATTAGCGGGGAGTTCTATAATTTCTACGGGTTGCTGAGGACGATAAATTTCCACTTGTTGTTGTTGAGGATTAACTAGCCAACCTAATCGCAAACCACTGTGGAGATATTCCCGCATTTTAGCTTGAATTTCCGGGAGGGAATCGCTACGGGAGCGCAGTTCAATAACGAAATCGGGGCAAATAGGCGGGAATTTCTCCTGTTCTTCTCGACTCAGAGCTTGCCAACGGGTTAAACTCACCCAAGCGGCATCGGGAGCGCGATCTCCGCCATTCGGTAAACGAAAAATCGTCGCTGAACTAAAGACTTTACCCAATCGGGTTTGATGATTCCACAACCAAAGTAAACCAATAAAATCGGCCTCTCGGTTGCCGCTAATTCCCCCAACAGGTGGCATCACGATTAATTCTCCTTGAACGTTTCTTTCCAGTTGCCAATCTGGGTTAACTTGACAGAGACGGTAAAACTGCTCATCGCTGAGATTGACTGTATCTAAGTTTAAAATCACTGCTGCCATGGCTATATTTCGCCCTAGAAAACACTCTAGTCTTAATTATAGTCAATTAGATTCCCCGCCACAGTGCGATCGCACCGTCTTGATCTCCAGTGACTAACCAACGACCATCTTGACTGGCAACCATCCTTAAGATGACGTTTCCCTTCAGGGTATTCAAGTGCCGACGGGTATTAACATCCCAAAATTTGACGGTTCCATCCCCGGAAGTGCTTGCCAAAACTTTGCCCCCATCGAGCAGGGCCATATCGGTAACAGCGTCGTTATGGGCGAGAATAGTAGTGGTGCCGATGCCGCTTTTCACTTGCCAACCGCGGATCGAACCGTCTTGACTAGCAGTACCGGCGGTATTACCATCCTTGGAAAAAAGCACCCGATAAACGGGGAATAAATTACCCGCATAGGCACGAATAAAGCGACCGGTACTCACTTTCCAGAGTTTAACGAAGCCATCGTAATCGGCGCTAACAATTCCTTTACCATCGGGACTAAATGCGATCGCTTGAATGGGATGATTATGGCCGCGCAGGGTTTTTAACAGTTTCCCCGTCTGAAAATCCCAGAGTTTGACTGTACGATCCCAGCTACCCGTGGCCAAGGTTTTACCATCGGGAGAAATAGCGGCATCAGTAACGAGAAAAGCATGGCCGGGATAGGTCATTTCTAATTTTCCCGTGCGCGTATTCCAGCGTTGCACTTTTCCCCCCGCATCGGCAGTTACGAAACTCTCACCATCGGGACTAAATTGGATAGCGTTAACGGTATCACCTAGTTGCCAAGTCCTGAGAGGTTTTTGAGTTTTTAGGTCCCATTCCCTGACAGTACCGTCAAAACCACCACTAAGTAGTAAAGAGTTATCGGGACTAATGGCCAAAGCATAGATGGGATCCTGATCGGCTTTTAAAATAGTAACCCGTTCGACCGTCTGCCAAGGCAGGATTTCTGCTAGGGGAGACGCTTGCGGAGTGGTGATTTTCTCTTTTTCCTGATTGACTGCACAACCACTGGATAGCAACAGCAGCAATAATAACGATAACGTCGGTTGATAAAGGGTTATTTTCATAGAATTTTGCCGTTGTCAAAATCAACTTAAACTACTTTAAACTTGAATGGGTAAAATTTGAATAGAATAACGACAACGAGGAACAAGATAAATAACAAATTCTTGATTGGTTGTGTTGGCTTGTTCCAGAACATTCTGTAAATTTTCACCGTGAGCAATCACCCCTTTTTCATTATAAGCAATGTATTGATTCTTATATAAATCAAGCACAGTGTCACGATTTTTGTTTAACCAATGTAACATTTCTTGGGCTTGTTTTTTAGAGAGTGAGTCTGTCATAATCTTTCTAGGGAGAGACGGTTTTGATTAAAAGAAAAGCATCGCTAATCAGTTTATTTTTGTCAATTATAGCTTCAATTTGCTCCGATTGATAACGACCCGCTTCGACTTCTAAAGAAGCGGCATCCAAAGCATTAAGATAAGCATCGTTTAAAGTGTCTGTTAATTCCTCATCACTTAAATAATATCCTGCCGCTTTTCGGCGTTTATTTTGGCGTTGAATTTCTCTAACACTATTGCGAATGGAGACATCCCAAGAACGATTAGTTCGTTTTTCTGCCTGTTGTTTAATTAAATGAAGTAATAAGATAACAGCATAACTACGAATGTTGCTAATAATACCATTTTTGCTCATATCTTCAAGGTCTTCTACAATCGCTAGTGAACCTTTAATATCACCTTTTAAGAGCAAAGCCTTTAATTCTAAAAGTTCTTCCATAATCCAATTGATTCCCTGAAATATACCTTAATTATACCTTGCCATAAGTCTCTCTATCTAAAAGCTCATACCTGACTGGGTAGGTGGGTTGGGTTAAATATTCAGATAGACTTAAATTAGATTGAAGGGAAAAACCGAATACCCCCATGGGGTTATGGTGATAAAAAAAATTTATCAATCATTGTAGGATGGGTTAGACGGCACTAAGTATTAACAACGAAGGATGGGTGATCAATCCGTCGTAACCCATCTTCCCAGAATTTGTAACAACTATAAACATTTTGCTCCCAATATCCAAGAAAACCAAGCGAATACTTATCAAACAAAGAATAAGAGAGCCAAAAATTTAATTATTTCTTAATCTATTTTAAGCTTTTCTGTGCTATGCTTTCAATTATTTTTCTAGGAATGGAATTTTCAAAAATGACTCAAAGATTAGCAAAACTAATGATTTTCGGGGGGGGTAAGCATAGCTTATTAAAACTCTCCATTGCTTCCTCTGTCTTTGCGGTGAGTGCTTTGATAGTCACCCCTGTACAAGCAGCAAATTTGATTCAAAATAGCAGTTTTGAGACGGCTACCGTCAACCCTGGTTCTTTTCTACAACTTGATGCTGTTTCCACAGCAATTACAGGATGGACGGTTAGCCAAGGAACAATCGATTATATAGGCACATTTTGGCAAGCTTCTGAGGGTGCTAGAAGTATTGATCTACAGGGACTTGCGAGTGGTAAAATTGAGCAAACATTCAACACAACCATCGGTGCTACCTATCGGGTTACTTTTGACCTGGCGGGTAATCCAACCGGAAATCCTACTATTAAAGAGATGAGAGTGAGTGCAGGAGGAAATTCTGCTGACTTTTCTTTTGATATAACAGGAAAAAGCAATTCAAATATGGGATGGGTATCAAAATCCTGGGATTTTACCGCTAACAGCATAACCACTACCCTTGAGTTTACCGGTTTAGGCAACTCAACTACCGGAGCTGCTTTGGATAATGTCTCAGTGATAGCTCTTTCCTCTCCTTCTATTCCCGAACCTTCATCAATGCTAGGATTATTAGGGTTAGGAGTATTAGGAATTGGTTCTGCTTTCAAACGTCAATCTTAATCTCTTTTTATCAATTTAACCCATCTAAACTAGGTGGGTTAAATTGAATATATTGTAGGGGCGAATTGCATTCGCCCTCTTTTAATAACTTCTGCTGCTCACCATAAGTGAGAGAAAGTAACAAATATGAGATGCACCCGTCAGTCTATCTAGTGGACTGTTTCAGCTAAAATAGGGCAATAGCTCGAACAAGCAGAGGACATTTTAATGGGAAGAGGTCGGCGAGATAAAGTCAATCTAACAGGGGAACAAAGAGAAAACCTCGAAC
>NZ_SFBY01000185.1:0-4840 GCF_007095505.1 Microcystis sp. M_QC_C_20170808_M3Col | reverse complement strand
CTTGTAGTACATCGCTTGGTACAAAAAACAAGGGCAACAAAGCCTGAAACGACCGGCTACTGACTCCTGACTCCTGACTCCTACCCCCACCGAAAAACTTTTTCAGCAGACCCTAATTAAAGAAATACTCAAATCCTGATAAAAATCCTCTTGTTTTAATTCCACTTTTGATTGAGAAGCCAGTAAAAGTAAAGCCCAAAAAATCGCCACCTTTTCCTGTGTTGCCGAGTGACTAGAGGGCTTTTCTGCTTGCCATAAATCTAATAAATACTCAAACTCTATCTCCTTTTTCTCTAATTGAAAAAACTTTCTCTGCAAAAAAAAGTCCAGTTCCGCCGCCAATTCCGTCAGGTTTTCTTGGTGGGCTAATTCCGTGATAATTTGTAACGCTTCCCGTCGGGATTGGGGACGGGGTTTCGGGACAACTACAGGCAGTTTCGGTAAAGCTTCAATCTCTAGGGCAATCTGTTGTAATTGAGTGATTAACTCCTGCAAAGTTACCCGTCTTTTTCGCGGTGGTGGGGCAGCAGTACGACGGCGAATATGATTTTCTAGATAACGGGGTAAAGTTCTTAATTCCCGTTCTAACTCGCTAATTTCCTCATCAATCAGACTTTCTTCTTGCTGGTCTAAAGACAATCTTTCTAGGGTATCAGCCTTAAATAAAACTAACATGGAAGCCCATAAAAAAGCCTGTCCCGATTGGGGTAAATTAGCCTGGGCCATGGCTAAATCTAGATCATTTAATAACCCCAATTCTGCCAAAAAGCGATCGATCACATCGATAACCTGCACATCCCAGGGGTCAATCTCTCCCTGTTCCGCCATTTCTAAAAGAGAGGCGATCGCATCACTGGCCGAGGTGATAGTCATGATTGTAGAATCTTGTAGGATCTCAAAGGATAGAATTTAGCAAGCAAAACCATGGACATATCGATCGCTGACCTGCGCTTGGACTACAATCTTGAAGAATTGCTAGAGTCAGAAACATCTGCCGATCCTTTCATTGTATTTAAACAATGGCTAGAACGGGCGGTATCTTCGGGAAGATTGGAACCCAACGCGATGACTTTAGCTACTATTTCCCCGGAGGGTAAACCCCGGGCCCGCATGGTATTGTTGAAAGACTTCGATCCTCACGGTTTTGTTCTCTTTACCAACTACCACAGCGCCAAAGGACAGGAATTAATCGCTAATCCCAATGCGGCCCTAGTGTTTTGGTGGGGAGAATTGCAACGGCAAATTAGGATTGAGGGAACTGTAGAAAAAATCAGCGAGGAGGAATCGGATAATTACTTTTTTGTCCGTCCCTGGGAATCTCGTTTAGGGGCCTGGGCCTCCCATCAAAGTGAAGTGATTTCTGGGCGGGATATCCTCGAAAAACGCCTAGCAGAACTAAAAGAAGAATATGCTGGTCGTGAAGTTCCCCGTCCTCCTCATTGGGGCGGTTTTCGCCTAATTCCTAGTTTAATCGAGTTCTGGCAAGGTCGCCCCAGTCGTCTCCACGATCGTCTCTGTTATTATCGTCAAGAAGATGGCAGCTGGCAAAGGCAACGTTTAGCCCCTTAGTTTGATCTTGACACCTTGTATTGGCAAAATAGCTCGATGCTAATTCAATTTGTCATTTTAGTCTTGAGATAATATTAGGTCGATTTCTTTTCCCAACCCGCGCTTCCCTTAGCGATCGGGTTGGGCTATTATGCCATTTGTAGAAAGGCAATCCGTCCGCCCTAAAGTTTCAGAAAAACGATAGAATTGGAAGGGTTTTTGTTTGCATCCTTCAAAAATAACTAGAGAATTAATATGGCCATCAATAAAGTTGGACTTCGGGAAACCTTAGAAGCATTGCGGGTTGAACTGAGTAAATCTATCTTAGCCGCTGAGGGTGAGCAGATTCGCTTTGAAGTGGGTGAAATTGAATTAGAGGTTCAATTTGTGGTTGAGCAGTCGAAAGAAGGCAAAGGTGGGCTGAAATTTTGGGTAGTAGAAATGGGTGGGGGTGTCACCAATAAAGATACGATAACCCATAGAATTAAAATTCCCCTTAAACCCTTTGGGAAAGATAGAAAACCTGTATTGACAGGAAGCGATGATATTCCCGATTAGAATTTTATACCACTAGGGACGCAATGCTTGCCCCCAAAGCAGTTAATTTGTAGGATGGGTTAGCGAAGCGTAACCCATCGCCATCCCAGAATAATACGTTACATCAATCCGATAAGTTATGGCCCAATTCCAACCCGATCGCGCTTTAGAAATTGTTGCCCCTAAGTATGGCACTGCCTATCGAATTGGGGGACGTTTATTGTTGACTTGTCGGCATCTATTTGATAATAGTAACAACTGTAAAGTACGATTTAGATCAGCATCAAACTATTCTGATAAGCAGGATATAGACGCTCAAGTAATTTGGAAAGCCCCCGATAATATAGATATAGCTTTAGTTGAATTACCAGAAACTATCGAAACTCGTGATCCTGTAGGTTTTGGGTTGTTACCTGATGCGAGTAGCACCCAAAAAGTTAAATTTGACTGTTTGGGCTTTCCTCTATTTTTACGGTATTCTGAAGATGATAAAAACTACGCCACAGGGTTACATATTGAGGGAACTATTAATGTGGCTAATCGTGTTCCTCATAACCGTTTGTTATTAAATATTAAAGATAGTCAAGACATACAACCCACCGATGAACAATTAGAAAGATTAGCAGAAGATCAGTCACCTTGGCAAGGAACATCGGGATCAGCAATTGTTTGTCATGGGTTAGTGATTGGGGTACAATCTAAACAGCCAATTAGAGATCGTCCGGCATCTTTAGAGGCTGAATCTTTGGCTAGGGTTTATGACAATCAAGAATGGTGTGAGATTTTAGAAAAACATGATATTGATCCTGAACCTAAACCCGTTATTTCAGTTAATCTTAATACTCGTTCCTATCGAAATCAAGCCCCTCCTAAACCGAGTTATTTTGTGGAACGCCCAGAGGTGAGTATTGATTTAAAGAAACTTTTGTTATCAGAAGCAAAGGATAATACAGGAACTTTAGTTATTAGTGCGATTTATGGATTAGGAGGGATTGGTAAATCGACTTTAGCGGCGGCATTGGCACAGGATCAAGCGGTTCAAGCTTATTTTCCTGATGGTATTTTCTGGGCAACTTTAGGTCAACAACCGGATATTTTATCCTTTTTGTATGGGTGGATACAAGCGTTAGGGGATTATGACTTTAAGCCCATGAGTGTTGATGCAGCATCCTTACAATTGAGGACTTTATTAGCAGATAAAAAAGCTTTATTAGTGGTAGATGACCTCTGGAATGTAGGAGATATTGAACCTTTTCAAATAGCAGGAAATAACTGTAAGTTATTAGTTACCACTAGGGAAGTTCCCGTTAAAGGAGCAACTCCTTATAATTTGGATGTGATGACGGAATCTCAATCCTTAGCCTTATTAAGAGGCTATTTAGGGAGTGAATTAACAGCAAAAGAACAAGAACAAGCTAAAAATTTAGCGAAAACTGTGGGATATTTACCCTTAGCCTTGGAGTTGGGAGCAGCACAAGTTAAAGATGGGATTACTTGGGATGAGTTACTAGAAGATTTACAGGCAGAAATCGCTTATTTAGAAATATTAGATCGAGCCGATGCAGAAGATACCCCCCATGAGGAAAAGCGAAAACATTATAGTTTAATTGCCTCTTTTAATCTCAGCTTAAAACGGTTAAAATCGGCAAGATTGCGACAATTTATCTGGTTAGGGGTCTTACCAGATGATGTGACGATTACAGAAAAGATGGCGGCGACTTTATGGGATTGTCAGGTTAAAGAAGCTAGGGAAACTTTAAGATATTTACGCGGTAAGGCTTTATTATTAACAGGGGTTTCCAGTGAACAAATTACTAATTATCGGGTGCATGATTTGTTACATGATTTAGCCCGAAATCTGCTGCAAGCGTCTTCTCATCCTCAAGCAGATTATCAATTGCCGGGGTTAGGGTTATCAATAACTGAGGCACATCAACAGCTTTTAAGTCGGTATCAAAAACAAATTAAGAGATCCCCCCTAACCCCCCTTAAAAAGGGGGGAAATGAGGTTGAAGTCCCCCTTAGTAAGGGGGATTTAGGGGGATCAAACTGGCACAGTTTAGAGGATGATGGCTACATTTATAATCATTTGCTCTGGCATTTGGAAAAGGCGCAACAGATAGCCCAGATTCATCTATTACTGAGGGAAGAAACCGCAGAAGGTCATAATGGCTGGTATAGTCAGTGTGAAAAGGAAGGGAAAACTGCTGTTTTTATCAAGGATATTGCTAGGGCGTGGCAGTTGGCGGAGGAGCATTTTAGCGAGAACAAGAGTGAGTTTATGGGGTTACAGGTTCGTTATGCTTTGATTACGACTTCTCTTAATAGTTTGGCGGGCAATATTCCAGCAGAATTAATGGCTTTACTGATTCAGCATGAAATCTGGACACCAGCGCAGGGATTAGCTTATGTGAGGCAAAATCAAGATGATGGGAAGCGAGCAGAAAGATTAAAGGCAATTAGTCCCCATCTTCCCTCTACTTTATTACCCGAAGCCTTAGCTACGGCTAGAGAGATTGGGAATGAATCCTACCGTGTAGAGGCATTGACAGGGTTAGCTCCCCATTTACCTGAAAATCTCTTACCCGAAGCCTTAGCTACAGCTAGAGAGATTGGGAATGAATCCTCCCGTGTAGAGGCATTGACAGGGTTAGCTCCCCATTTACCTGAAAATCTCTTACCCGAAGCCTTGGCTACAGCTAGAGAGATTGGGGATGAATCCGACCGTGCAGAGGCATTGACAGGGTTAGCTCCC
>NZ_SFBY01000184.1:0-2672 GCF_007095505.1 Microcystis sp. M_QC_C_20170808_M3Col | reverse complement strand
TGCAGTCGCTGGTATTGAAATTGACGAAGGTATAGACCGTTATGCCTATAATAAAGGACTATTTGTGATTAAACCTTCTGGGGATACAGTGGAGATTATTAATGATGAAAACTTTCGACCGAGGACTTGGTAAATTGTCTTAACTATGATTTATGTAATTATTTGATGGACTATGATTTTTTCATCTGTTCTTCATTAATTATAACCATTCAGGTAGAATCTAAAAACCTTGTTGGGTAAGACTTTTAGACTTTTTGTCAATCAAAAAGTACCGGACTGGGAGTGATCAGGGGGAAAATTCCGGGACTTTTTCCCTGAAAATTAGGTAGTTGACCACCTCAAAATGGTTAAAACCCCACACCCCACACCCCACACCCCACACCCTACCACCACCGAAAAACTTTTTCAG
Source organism: Microcystis sp. M_QC_C_20170808_M3Col (assembly GCF_007095505.1). Taxonomy (NCBI): domain Bacteria; kingdom Bacillati; phylum Cyanobacteriota; class Cyanophyceae; order Chroococcales; family Microcystaceae; genus Microcystis; species Microcystis sp. M_QC_C_20170808_M3Col. The sequence continues at coordinate 2,263 of NZ_SFBY01000184.1, read as the reverse complement.
CAGACCCTAATTAACTTTCCCAAGCGATCGCATTGAGCGCAAAGTGAAGCAATCTCAAAAGTTTAAGATTGCTTCTGGGGAATTCATGTCGTGTACTTCGACCTGTGTGGAAACGAGGTCTATACTGATAGAATATCCGCAAAATAGTCCTAAAAGTCTTGTCCAATAAGCACTTCAGGATTCCATAAGCAAAAATTATCACACAAAGTCGAGGAGAGCCGACAGTTTAAAAACCTGTCTCCACACTTTATCTACTTAGGGTTTGCTGAATAAAGCTAAAAACCTTGTCGGATAACACTTTTGGACTTTTTTGACATCTTTTTCCCTGAAAATTAGGTAATTGACCACCTGAAAATGGGTAAAACCCCACACCCCACACCCCAACCCCCAACCCCCAACCCCCAACCCCCACCGAAAAACTTTTTCAGCAGACCCTACTTAGCAGCAGTGTTAGCTGAAGTTCAAGGGAATAACTCAAAGTAATCACAGTGACTTGGACGAATAATCGAAAAATCTCGACGATCAAGTGTGTAAACGCGAGTAATATTTAGCCTTTCAGCTATAGCAATAATCGCTGCATCCGTAAAATCAAGCTGATTATCAGCATACTGTTCTAAAATTTCATGCACTCGCACTAAATCGTCTGGCATTAAAGGTTCGACTTGAACCGTATCAGGTGTTATACTAGACACAAAACGTCGCATTGCTTGATGCCCCAATCTGGAGCCGATTAGATAGCAGACTTCAGGTAAGACGACTACAGGTAGCACTAATGACTCATTAATGCTTTGAGCAACAGCCAAAACACGCTCATGGTTGCGATCGCTTTGGTCAGTCAACGCAAACAAAAAACTGGTGTCGAGTATCGCTGTCATACAGAATTGTTGGGTTGAAAATTCCAGCCAGACACTGGATCAATTTCATGGCGAAGAATTTCCTCATCCTGTTCTGAAATATCCTGTTGACCAGAATTTCCTAAACCTGCAATTGCCAGGAGAAAGCTAGAAGCATCAGTGATCAGTTCTGTTTGATGGGTTGATTTATAGTGAAGATAGTCAAGGAAACTAGCAAGTTCCACCAAAGCATCTTCAGGAAGAGAGTTGACTGCTTCCAGTAGCTGTTGTCGTTCTATAGTGCTTCTATCCATTGCTAAATCTTTGAGTAAATTGTCTTAACTATAATTTATTTGATTATTTAATCGACTATGATTTTTTTATCTTAATCTAGTCTAACATTTACGGTGATCGCACCATGAATGAAGCTAGAAAACGGGTTTCTTGAAGAAACCCGTTTTCTGTGGGTAACTATTTTTTTGCTCTGCGAATAGCACCACCTAGCATTAAACTCCCTAACGTGATATAACCAAGAAGGCTACTGGGTTCGGGAACAGGTTGGGGTGCTCCGGGTACCGTCAGCACCGAAGACATCCCGTATAATCTCGCAAAACCAAAATTCCGATCGATAAAATCATCAACCCATCCATCCCCAGTATTGTAAAGTTTTGTAGAAAATATACGCAAATAATAGCAAACAACTGCTACTGTGGTTAGTGCAAGTTTACCTTACAGTTGAAATGAAACTATCAGATTATGCCAAGAAAAAGGGGATCAGTTATGACACTGCTTGGAGGATGTGGAATCGAGGGCAGTTACAAGGAGAACGTCTTCCCACAGGAACAATTATTATCTTTGAAGATGACCGTTCAGTGCGTGAAAATAAAGTTGCTATTTATGCAAGAGTTTCTAGTTCAGAAAATAAATCTAACTTGGAGACTCAGGCGAAAAGATTAGAGGCTTATTGTACGGCGAAAGGCTATCAAATTGTCAGAGTAGTTAAAGAAGTGGGAAGTGGGGTTAATGACCACAGAAAGCTATTATTAAAACTTCTAGAACAAACTGATTATAACTTAATTGTCGTAGAACATAAAGACCGATTGAGTAGAGTAGGGTTCAATTATTTAAAAGTTCTTTTAGCCCAAACAAACCGAGACATAGAAGTAGTCAATTTAGCCGAGGAAAGAAAAGATGATTTGATGCAAGATTTTGTCAGCATAATCACTTCATTTTGCGCTCGACTGTATTCAATAAGACGAAGAAAAAGAAAAACCGAATGTTTAATTAAGTGCTTGGAGGAAGAGCATGAAGTTAGTTCAAAGACATCTAATCAAATTTAATAAAAATGAATTTTTAGCATTTGATAAGTTGGCATTTTTATCAAAGAATCTTTATAATTGTGCTGTCTATTTAAACCGTCAAGCTTTCTT
>NZ_SFBY01000183.1:0-2983 GCF_007095505.1 Microcystis sp. M_QC_C_20170808_M3Col | reverse complement strand
GTAAATTCTTTTGAGGAGTGTAGGAAGTCTTTTAGTATCATCATAAATAAGTAGTGTGGGTAATACCTACCTTACTTAGTAAACTGTTTGAAATCATCGACAATATGATGACTTTATCCCCTGAATTACAGTCAAGTTTAGAGAGTAAAATTAAACAATTTGAGGAGGAAAGAACCATGCCTTTAATGAGTAATATGGAGTTACGAGGGATAGAACAGGGTAAGGAAATTGGTAAGGAAATTGGGGAGTTACGAGGGATAGAACGCGGTAAGGAAATTGGCAAGGAAATTGGAGCGTTAGAAAAAAGCCGCGATGCCATCAAAACAGTTTTAACTGTGCGGTTTGGACAAATTTCTTCAGAAATTGAAGAGATAATCGGCAAAATGACTAACCCTACTATCTTAGAAGAGCTACTAAAATTAGCAGCTACCACTAATTCCCTCGCAGAATTTAAGCAGTCTTTGGCAAAAATCAACATCTAGAAAACCTTCTTCTTTAGAAAACGGGTTTCTTTGAGAAACCCGTTTTCTTGTTCCTTTGAGAAACCCGTTTTCTTGCAATATTAATTTCTGCTACAAGGATCTTGACAAATTCGAGATTGTTTGCATAAAATAGCCGCAGTAATCTTTCTAGGTCAGCGTCATGACTTCTGCCCTTTTGTCGATTTTTCCTACTATTGACGATATTACGAGGAAGTTGGGAGTTAGAGGTGAGTTTTCTGGCGAGAAAGGGAGAGAATAAAACTTTTGTTGAAACCTCAGATTTGTCGGATTTGCAGACATCTGGGGTTTTTCAGTCAGATATACCCTTCTTTGCCGGCTTAATTGTTTAATTTTCACCCTTTATTCAGGAAAAAATCATGTCAAATCCTTTTTTAGTTAAGGATATCTACCCCGGTTTATCTACCTCCTACCCCAGCTATCTGACGGCGCTGGGCAACACCCTGTTCTTCAGTGCTAGTGACGGTAACGGTACTCAATTGTGGAAGAGCGACGGCAGAGCGGCCGGTACGGTTTTGGTCAGGAACATCAGCGGCCGTTTCTCTATCTCCGGCCTCCGCAATCTAACGGCAGTGGGCAATACCCTCTTCTTCACTGTCTATTGGGACGGCGGCCTGAACGGCGTTGAATTATGGAAGAGCGACGGCACGGCGGCGGGTACGGTTTTGGTCAAAGATATCCGCCCCGGAGGTGGTAGACCCCGCAATCTAACGGCAGTGGGCAGCACCCTGTTCTTCCAGGCCGATGACGGCGTGAACGGTTATGAATTGTGGAAAAGCGACGGCACAGCGGCCGGTACGGTTTTGGTCAAAGATATCCGCCCCGGTTCCTCTAGCTCCAGCCCCAGCAATCTAACGGCGGTGGGCAATACCCTGTTCTTCCGTGCCGATAACGGCGTGAACGGTGATGAATTATGGAAAAGCGACGGCACGGCGGCCGGTACGGTTTTGGTCAAAGATATCTTCCCCGGTTCCTCTAACTCCTACCCCGGCAATCTAACAGCCCTGGGCAACACCCTGTACTTCACTGCCAATGACGGCGTGAACGGTAAAGAATTGTGGAAAAGCGACGGCACAGCGGCTGGTACGGTTTTGGTCAGGAACATCAGCACCGGTTCCCGTGGCTCCTACCTCGGCTTTCTAACGGCAGTGGGCAGCACCCTCTTCTTCAAAGCCAGTAACATTGGCGGTGATGAATTATGGAAAAGCGGCGGAGCGGCGGGTACGGTTTTGGTCAAAGATATCCGCCCCGGTTCCTCTAGCTCCAGCCCCAGCAATCTAACGGCGGTGGGCAACACCCTGTACTTCACTGCCAATGACGGCGTGAACGGTTATGAATTGTGGAAAAGCGACGGCACGGCGGCCGGTACGGTTTTGGTCAAAGATATCCGCCCTGGTCCCTCTAGCTCCTACCCCGTCCCTCTGGTGACGGCGGTGGGCAACACCCTGTTCTTCACTGCCAATGACGGCGTGAACGGCGTTGAATTGTGGAAGAGCGACGGCACGGCGGCGGGTACGGTTTTGGTGGCCGACATCCGCCCCGGTTCCTCTGGCTCCTTCCCCGGCAGCCTGGGGGTAGTGGGCAACACCCTGTTCTTCACTGCCAATAACGGCGTGAACGGTAAAGAATTGTGGGCCTTAAATGTCGATACGCTCGCAGTTCCCACCCTCACTATTGCCGCCACTAATGCCAACCAAACCGAGGGCAACAGTGGCAGTAAAGCCTTTACCTTCACCGTCACTCGCGCGGATAACACCACGGGAAGCAATAACGTTAACTGGGCAGTTACCGGCAGCGGAACCAATCCCGCTAACGCTGCCGATTTTGTCGATTCCGTGTTACCGTCAGGAGTAATTACTGTTAACGTCCAGGGGGATACAACGGTAGAACTGAACGAAAACTTTACCGTCACCCTCTCCAATGCCACCAACGGCGCTACTATTACCACCGCTACTGCCACCGGAACCATCAATAATGATGACTTTATCGGTACTTCTGGTCCGGACACCCTTGCGGGAACCTCTGGAGCAGATGCCATGACTGGATTAGCCGGAAACGATACTTATACGGTAAATGATGCCGGCGATTTGGTCATTGAAGCTCTCAGCGAGGGAACCGATACCGTGCAAGCTTCCATTGCCTATACCCTTCCTAACAACGTGGAAAATCTCGTTCTCACTGGTACTGGTAATCTTAATGGCACGGGTAATGGCTTAAATAACGTCATTACAGGAAATAGTGGCAATAATAGCCTCAATGGTGCTGCTGGCAACGATACCCTCAATGGTGCTGCTGGAATCGATACTTTAACCGGTGGGACGGGGACAGACATCTTCATCTTCCAATTTGGTCAGTCCACTGCGACAGCCCTAGACCGAGTTACGGATTTTGCTATTGGTACTGATAAAATTGACCTGCTTAGTCAAGCTGGTGCGGCAATTAATGCTCCTGTCGCTTTTACCCGGGCCGCAGATAGCACCACG
>NZ_SFBY01000182.1:0-4518 GCF_007095505.1 Microcystis sp. M_QC_C_20170808_M3Col | reverse complement strand
ATGCAGTTAAGTATTGATGATGTCGAAGTATTAGGAGAAGCTTTATTCGATTTCTCTACGGTTGAAGATTTAATCAATTGGTTAAATACTTTAACTGCTTAGTTTACGTTAGCGATCGCATCTTCGCCATGACAAGGGGTAAGATTGCTTTGGAGGGGGTTTTTAGTGGAAATTATCCCCCTCGTCATCACCCGCTAAAATTTTTATGGTGAGGAAGTAATTCAGAGATAAGCTTCCGTATATAATATGGGAAGCAAGCAGAAGCTTGGCCAACTACAGATCACCAACCACTGGCTAAACCTGAAGTTGCAAGAGCGATCGCCCAAGATTTTACTCAACGGCGATCGCTACCAGTCCACTGGAAGCGCCTGAAGGGAAACCAGTCTCTAAGTCAGTTTCAATCGGCTATTTACTCTATCGGTTAGTTAACCTAATCTTAATTAATCAAATATTTTCACTTTTTCTGGAGTAATAAATCATGCTTACCAAAATTATTAACATTGAAGCTCGCTGGATGCGTAGTGTTACTGATTTTTTGCCAGCAGGTGATTATAAGGTTGAGTATATTGGAGTTGCACAAGGGGGTCAATATAATGCTTGGAATTATCGATATAATTATTATCCTTGGTGGTCAAATCAATATCAGATTGATAGTAGTGAATTTTCTTTCTCTACAGGACGGTTATCAGAAAACTGGGGAAGTGATACCTTAGCACTAGCTAATGCGAAAAATACTACTTTTGTTTTGAAGAACGCGGGAAATGTAACTTTCTGGATTTATGATACTGTCTATGACGATAATACTGGAGGGATTTCTTTAAGAGTTACTTCTATCCCCACACCTGCAACTAATATTACTCTTTCTAATAGTAATATTGCTGAAAATCAAGCCGTTAATACTGTAATTGGTGATTTTACTAGCACTGATCCCGATCCGGGGGATACGTTTACTTATAGTTTAGTAGCTGGTGCAGGTGATACGGATAATAGCTTTTTTACTATCACAGGAAGTCAGTTAAGAACGAAAGCTGTTTTTGATTTTGAGACGAAGAAAACTTATAGTATTCGTGTCAAAACAACTGATCAAGATGGGCAATTTTATGAGAAACAGTTAACGGTTAATGTTACTAATATTATTGAGCCTGGGACGTTTTCTTTTAGCGATAATAACTATGTTGTTAAGGAAGATGGAACGGTAGTTAAAGCTATTACGATAAACCGTACAAATAACTTTGAGGGTGCGGTTAGTGTGACGGTGACTCCTACTGATGGTACAGCTAAATCTATTAATGATTATAATAATACTCCTATTGTGGTTAATTTTGCGGCAGGAGAAACCAGTAAAACGGTGACGGTTCCTCTGATTAATGATACGGCTTATGAACTAGAAGAAAATCTTAATTTAGCGATTACTAATGTGACGGGTGGCGCAATTATTGGAACACAAAATACAGCGACTTTAACTATTCTTAATGATGATGCAGCAATTCGGGGAGTTTTAGCGTTTAGTGCGCCTACTTATTCGATTACTGAAAACGGAACTCCTATAACTCAAGTCGTAGTCAATCGCACGGGGGGAAGTGATACGGAAGTGAGTGCGACGATTACTGTAAATAATGGCACAGCAACCGCAGACGATTATAATAATACCCCCATTAAGGTTACGTTTGCTCATGGGGATAGTGCGCCTAAAATTATTACGATTCCCATTAAGGAAGATAGTCAATTTGAGGCGGTGGAAACGCTTAACCTATCGTTAATTAATCCGACTAATGGGGTGACGATTGGTTCACAAAATACGGCAATTGTCAAGATAATTGATAATGATAATTTTGTGTTTACTAATACTGATATTCAACCGACGAAACTGGAGCAGTTAACGTTACCGATTCCGACGGCGTTAAAGCAGTATGAAACCCTCAGCAGCGAATTGGATAAAGCGAAGGTTAAGCTAGATACGACAGAGGAGCAGTTAACGTTAGCTAATGATGATTATTCCTTTGCGAAGGAGACGTTTGCAGGGAGTCTAAGTAAGCAGAAGTCTTTAACGGAAACTTTGCAGAATTTAGGAAATAAAAAGACGGCTTTAACTTCTAGTTTTACTCAATCTAAAACACAAAACGAGCAAAAACAGAAAGATATTCAGAAGAATATTGATGATGCTTCCACTCGTTTGAAGGCTGAAACGAATGCGGGTCTAAAAGATGGGATTCAGAAGGAGATTAATGGTTATCTGATTCAGATTCAGGAACAACAGAATTTACTCTCAATTGCTACGACTAAGTATGATCAAGATTTAGGGGTTATTGACTTCCAAATTAGTGAATCTAATCAGGATTTACAAGTACTTACCAGTAATATTATTCCTAAGCAAGTTGAGGAATTAGAGAAAAAAAATCAGGCTTTAGTGGCTGTTAAAACGGCTTGGGAAGCTAATAAGCAAGCTGTGACGGTTGCGGATAAGGCGTTAGGAGATTTTCTGACGGATTATGCTTTCCTGAAGACTCAGGATTATTCGTCTAAGTTTTTGCAGGATACGGTTAATAGTCTTAATCAAAAAATTAGTAATCTTCAGACTAATTTAACAAGTTTGAAAAATAGTAATGGTTCAAATTCTGAGATTTCAGCTTTAGAAAAGGCGATTTTAGAGAAGCAGAAAATAGTGGGAGAGGTGCAAGATTATCAGAAAACGGTGTTAGCAGGTGAGGTGGAGTTTAAGCAGGAATTGGAGACGAGAAAGACGACTTCTGCGGATCATCTAGCTTCGGTTAAGGTGGCTTTGGGGAATAATGATATTGAGAGTTATGTCACTTTAAGTAGTCAATTGGCTAATCAGTTAAAGGGGTTAACGACTGTTTGGGTTGATGATTTACAGGATAATCATAATCTAACGATTAAGGTGTGGAATGGGTTGCAAGCTGAGTCTCAGGCGTTTGATAGTTTGACGAGTTATATTGATGAGAATTTGGCGACTCCTTATGGGGATTATTATCTGAATGAGATTCAGTTGGATGAGGCGTTACAAATTCAGGAGTCAACGGTAAGACGGCGGGATGCTTTGGCGGATAGTGTTAATTTTGTGACGGATGCGCTGTTTTTGGCTAAGAAGCAGTTACAAGAGTATCAGGATTTGGCGAAGTTGAGTCAACATTATTCGGATTTAACTAAGTATGAGAAGGAGTTTAATCAGCTTAATTTTTTAGAAGCTAAACTGGCAATAGTAAGTCAATTTCAACAAAAATTAGTTGAAACAACTGCGAAGCTAATATCAGTCAAAGAAGATAATAAAAACAAGTTAGCACTTGCAGGTCAAAAAGGTGCTATTATTCGTCCCCAAACAGGAAATAAATATTTCTGGACTAATAGCACTTCATGGGAAGATGCACAAGCTCAAGGAGAAGCGGCAGGAGGGAATCTTGTAACAATTAATGATGGGGATGAGCAAAATTGGGCTATTCAAATTCGTCCCCGAAATGTCGGTTATTTTTGGCTTGGATTAACTGATAAATTCCAAGAGGGACGATGGCAATGGATTAGTGGTGAACCAATTACTTATACTTATTGGAGACCGGGTGAACCGAATAATGATGGTGATCAAGATTATGGTTACGTGTGGATTGGTAATGAATGGGACGATGGAAGAAATGGTTCACTACCGGGATTAATTGAAATTAATCTTCAATCTCTTGCTCAGAAAGAGACTACAATTACTCAAGAGATTGAACAAGCAAAAGCAAGTTTTAATAGTGCTGTAACAGATTTATTAAAATTTTTAGATAGTCCTTCTCTGCACAATACAGAATTATTAAAAGCAAGTATTATTCAGAAGCAAGCTTTAAATGACTCTTATCTTACTCAAGCTAAGTGGTACTCAGATCAAGCTGCGATTTATTGGGATAAAAGTCAGAAACAAGGTGCTACCAATGATCTTAATTGGGTTACTTGGGACGATTACACCAAAAAATCTCAAGCTTTACAACAACAATCGGCAGATTTTCTTAAATCAATATCTGATGATATTCAGGCTTTTATTGGCAAATCTGAGTTAGTCTTACAGCCTAAGTTAATCAACGCAGTATCAGACGAAGTTACGAATAAAACCCAAGATTTAGTAGTTCAGATTGATTTAACTAATGATCAACAAGAACAATGGATAGAAAGGAATTTACAGAAGTATATTGAACAGAAACAGAATAGTATTGTCAAAGCACAAGAAGCACCTTTAACTGCAATTCGAGAAACATTTCAACAACCTACTCGCGCTTTATTTTTTGATGGGGTTAATGATTATATACAAATTAATTTGAATGAAGCAGAAACAGAAGTTACCCATGAGTTATGGTTTAAAACTACATCCTTGAATGGCGGATTATTTTCTGTTATAGCAGGGTCAGGAGGTCATGATCGCAGTATTCATTTATCTAATGGTAATATAGTCGTTCGGATCTGGAATAATGAAGTAATTGCTAGTAGTGGACTCAATTTAGCTGATGGAAAATGGCATCATGTCGCTCATGT
>NZ_SFBY01000181.1:0-2606 GCF_007095505.1 Microcystis sp. M_QC_C_20170808_M3Col | reverse complement strand
AAAAGCTGTAGAATTAATTAATCATCGTCCTCGAAAATGTCTTGACTATCGAACCCCTTTTGAGGTATTCTATGAATTATCATCAGACATTGATGCACTTCATTTTTGAATTGGCGCAATTAAATCTTTCTTTTCTGCGGGAATCTCTTTTTCACCTAAAAAAGCTGTAATTTTTCTTACTATTATTTCACCGTCGGTATTGCCTTTTTCACTAGAAGATTTTAAATCAGATTTTTCAAGAGGAGAAACTTTACCAGGTATTCCAAGTGTTGCAATAATTGAAGCTGCAACGAGATATACACGATCATTTTCTCCTAAACCTTTTTCGTTTTGATAAATATCGTTGTTGAGTTTTACTAAACTGGCATCAATTTCTTTTTCTCGTTGCTCTTTTAGTTTGTCAATTTCTTCCTGTGATAGATTTAATGTTTTTACTTTCTCAATAAACTCATCAAAATTTTTAGGTGCTAAAAAAGAAAAATCGGAAAATTCCCCAACTTTCTGCCCAATACCAAAGTTGCTTTTAGAAACATAATATACACCGATTTCATGCCGTATTTTTCCAGTTTCATCTTTGTATCCCGTCATACCAATAGCTATTATACCAGTATAGCTTGTATGATGTAAAATAGCATTTGCATAATGTACTGCACCGTTTACAGCAAAAGAATTTATATTTTTAAAATGCGGCTCATTTTTATTGGTTCTATTCTCAACTTGTCCGTCACTGTCAAGTTTTACAAGTTTATCTTTATAGCCCTTGTACTCAATCAAAATAGGATAATAATTAAAGTTTTTGTCTTTCAGTAGAAGTTTTGCATCTGGACGATTTGCCCCTGCTCCGCCATTTTTAGTGAAATAATCAGAAAGTGCTTTGTCTATTTCAGTATTTAAAGATTCTTGTTCTAATTTATAATCTAAATTATAAGATTTAAGCCAACTATTACCTAAATCTGCAATATTTGGTTCTATTGATTGTGCCATTTTTCCCATTATATTATCCCACTTTTTCAATTTTATTAAAAATAAATGCAGTAAAAAGTACAACTATTGGTTATACAGAAACTTACGATATATTACCCCAAATAAGGATATTATTAATATTTTTTTTGTATAATATTTCCCAATAGCGCAATCATAAAACAATTTACGCATAATCCCTCTAAAAAGTCTATTATATGGATAAACTGTAATTCCCAAGCCCCGTACACAAGGCTTACCACCACATTTATTGGGTTCAATTGTGATATAGTCTCTATAATTCATAATGTGGCAAGTGCATTTTTGCTAATCTTATGATACCATGTTGATACAGGCTTTTGGTTAGCTCTTGCCAATAAAAAAGATACAGTTAATATATGTCAACCATTGAACAAATTGAAGCAGCTATTCTGACGCTGCCACCAGAACAGTTTCAGCAGCTCCGGCAATGGATATTAGAGATAGACTACCAACACTGGGATGAGCAGCTAGAAAAAGACATCGCAGACGGCAAACTGGAGCCTTTAGCAGCAGAAGCGATCGCTGAGTTTAAAGCGGGACATTGCCGAGAACTCTGATGCACTACACAACCCGCAGATTTTGGAAATGCTATGAGGATTTACCCCCTCAAATTCAGAGTTTGTAGGGTGCGTTAGGAGCGCAAAAAGATTATAAAATATACAAATCAATTAAATACGCGACGTAACGCACCATTATTATTAAATGAGATTTTAAAAAACATAATAAAATAAATTATTGAGTAAATATGAGGTGCGTTACGAATACAGCTAACACACCCTACAAATTATCTATTACATGAGAAGATTAATAACAGAAGTCGCGCATCTAAATTTTATCAGAATCAGATATAATCAAATTGGGTAAATAACCAAAATAATCTATGAATACGTTAGAACTTCGTGAACAAATCCAAAAATATGTTGAACAACTGTCACCAGAAAAATTACTTGTAGCAGTTGATTTTTTAGCATATTTGGCAACAAGAGAAGATGATGCTACTCAAGAGTTATTAGAGATTCTAGGATTTAAAGAAAATTTTAATCATGCTAGAGAAAATGTAAAACAAGGAAAGGTGATTACTGTTGACAAACTTAAACGAAAATATTAATTATACTGTTGTTATTAGTATTGATGCAGGGGAGTTTTTTGAATCTGCTTCTGCTACTTTACAAAAAAAGTTAGATAGATGTTTTGAACGTTTAAAAATTAATCCTCGTAATCATCCTAATATAAAATCTCTCAAAGGTGAGTTATCAGGTTATTATCGTTATCGAGTAGGTGACTATAGAGTTATTTATGAAATTAATGATGATTTAAAACTGGTAACAATAATTTTTATCGCCCATAGAAGTAAAGTTTATGAATAGCTGAAATAAAAATTAAGCAGCCAATTCTGTAGGGTGTGTTAATGAAATGCAACGTACCTTATAAATTCACCGTTAAATATCTTTGAAAAAAGCATTGTTTCCAAAAATACTTCATTTAAAACACTCACGCCCGAATCACAGTAATTCTATATTGATTTTCCGTCACCACCACCTCAGTTGATAACCTTTCTTCCATTGGTAAAGCATTTTTCCGCCTATCAAAGATAAATAACCAAC
>NZ_SFBY01000180.1:0-3218 GCF_007095505.1 Microcystis sp. M_QC_C_20170808_M3Col | reverse complement strand
GGAAAAAGTACCTGAATTTTCCCCCTGATCACTCCCATGCCTGGTACTTTTTGATTGACAAAAAGTCTAAAAGTCTTACCCAACAAGGTTTTTAGATTTATTCAGCAGACCCTAAATAGAGGCAATAGGCAATAGGCAATAGGCAATAGGCAATAGGCAATAGGCAATAGGCAATAGGCAATAGGCAATAGGCAATAGGCAATAGGCAGCTTTATTCTCCCCACACCCCGCACCCTACACCCCACACCCTACACCCCACTTCCCACTCCCCAAAAAAAGGAATTGGGAGAAAAAAATTTAATTCTGCGTCAAGGATTTTGCAAGGCAACTGGGCAACATTTTGGAATTCTGCTCAAATGCTCCTATCATGAAGTTGACTTTACTACCGATCGAGTTTAAAACTTATATAATCGTGGGTTTGAGGAGTGAAAACAGTGAAAAAAGTTAATTTTAACGGCCAACCTTTCCATTTCATCGGTATTGGCGGTATTGGGATGTCAGCCCTCGCTTATATCTTAGCCAAGCGCAATTTACCTGTGTCTGGCTCGGATTTACGTCCTACTCATATCACCCAACGTCTACAGGGAGCGGGAGCGCAGATTTTCCACCGTCAAGAGGCAAATAATTTAGCTTTATTTCATTCTCCGGGCCCGCAAAACAGTAGCCAAACAGTTCCGCAAGTAATCTGCTCCACGGCGATTAATGACCATAACAAGGAATATCAAGCGGCCAGAGACTTAGGATACCCAATTTTTCACCGTAGCGACGTTTTAGCGGCTTTAATCGCCGATTACGACAGTATCGCCGTCGCTGGAACCCACGGAAAAACCACCACTAGCAGCCTAATCGGTTACGTTCTCCTGGAAGCGGGATTAGACCCCACGATCATTGTCGGTGGTGAGGTGGACGCTTGGGAAGGTAACGCTCGTCTTGGTCAAGGTCGTTTTTTAGTAGCTGAGGCCGATGAGTCCGATGGTTCCCTAACCAAGCACGCCCCGAAAATCGGCGTAATCACTAATATTGAGCTAGATCACCCCGATCACTACCATAATTTAAGCGAAGTTATCGACACTTTCCATGAATTCGCTAATCAGTGCCAGATTTTAGTCGCTTGTTTAGATTGTGACACGATCGCCGAGCATTTCTGTCCGACGATTAGTTATAGTCTCGATCCCGAAAAAGGTGCGGATTACACCGTCAGCGAGATTATCTATGAACAGGGAATGATGAAAGCTTCCGTCTGGGAAAAAGGTAGTTATTTGGGACAAATGGAAGTGAAAATCCCCGGGCAACATAATATTAGTAATGCTTTGGCAGTGGTTGCTATCGGACGTTATCTCGGTTTAGAATTTGCCGTTATTGCCGATGCGATCGCTACTTTTGCCGGGGCAAAACGCCGTTTTGAACACAAGGGAGAGGCAAACGGCATTACTTTTATCGATGATTATGCCCACCATCCTAGCGAATTGTTGGCTACTTTAGCGGCGGCAAAATTGAAGGTAGAAGGCAAACAGTACCAACGTTCGATCGCTATTTTCCAACCCCATCGCTACAGTCGCACCACTGCCTTTTTAGAGGAATTCGGCTCCGCTTTCAGTTCCGCCGATGTGGTAGTGTTAACGGATATTTATAGTGCTGGGGAAGTGAATATCAATCACGTCACTGGGCAGCAAGTGGCCGAACAGGTGAGAAAACACCATAAAAATGCCTACTATCACCCCGAATTGAGTTCTTTAGGTCAATTCCTGCTAGAAATTCTCCAACCAGGGGATCTAGCTCTGTTCGATAGGGAAATTTCAGCTAAATTCCCCACTACCCCAAAACCCTAAAACCCCAACCCTCAACACCCAACACCCAAAACCCTAAAACCCCAACCCCGAGCTAGGAATGGGGAAATGGGGAGATAGGGAGATAGGGAAATTTCAGCTAAATTCCCCACTACCCCAAAACCCTAAAACCCCAACCCTCAACACCCAACACCCAAAACCCTAAAACCCCAACCCCCAACCCCCTAAAACCCTATGATTAAAACCTCTGTTTCTCTAGCTGATTTCACTTCCTACCGGGTGGGGGGAAGAGCGCAATGGTATGCCGAACCCATTAATCTAGAGGAATTAAGAGAAGTGTTCGCTTGGTGGCGATCGCAAGATTTGCCCTTGACTGTTTTGGGGGCTGGTTCAAATTTACTAATCAGCGATCGAGGTTTACCCGGACTTGTCCTCAATACTCGCCATCTGCGATCGAGTTGTTTTGATGGCGAAACTGCTACGATTACAGCAGCAGCGGGGGAACCCCTGCCAAAAATAGCTTGGAGAGCGGCAAAACGGGGCTGGAGGGGCCTAGAATGGGCGGTGGGTATCCCCGGTACGGTGGGGGGTGCTGTGGTGATGAATGCGGGCGCACATACCTCCTGTGTGGCGGATCGATTAGTACGGGCGCTGGTATTAAATCCCGATGGTCAGTTAGAAACTTTAAGCAAAGAAGATTTAAATTATAGTTATCGCAGTTCTTCTCTGCAAGGGGATCAACGTTTAGTTATCGAAGCCACATTTCAGTTAGAAGCTACCGATAATCGCAAGGAAATAATGGCAATTACTACCCATAATTTACTCCATCGCAAAAGTACCCAACCCTATGATCGTCCTAGTT
The DNA here is from genome assembly GCF_007095505.1 of Microcystis sp. M_QC_C_20170808_M3Col. Lineage (NCBI taxonomy): Bacteria > Bacillati > Cyanobacteriota > Cyanophyceae > Chroococcales > Microcystaceae > Microcystis > Microcystis sp. M_QC_C_20170808_M3Col. Next base: position 569 of record NZ_SFBY01000180.1, on the reverse strand, counting down.
GTGGTAGTGTTTTCCGCAATCCTAAACCGCAATTTGCCGGGGCTTTAATTGAGGAAATGGGATTAAAAGGTTATCAAATTGGTGGGGCGCAAGTATCAGAATTACACGCTAATTTTATCCTGAATATTGGTTCGGCAAAAGCGTCGGATATTCTGCGTTTAATTCGTCATGTGCAGGAACAAGTGTTCGATCGCTGGTCTTTGTGGTTAGAACCAGAGGTGAAAGTTTTAGGGGAATTTGACGGGATTTAACTATTTTTCTCGATAACGGTGGAACTCAGCCGCGATGGGCTGGAGTGCGACGGCAGATATTTTTTTGACATCCTCGCCGCCGTAAAACGGACGGCGATTCCTCACCACGCCACCTTTTTAGAATGGTCGCGTCAATGGGGTTGACGCTTCACGGGATGCTGCTTCTTTAACAGAAGTCTTACGCTTTCCGACCCGTCCATTTTGAGTGTCCGAATGCCCTCCGGCCACTTTGAACAAGTCGAAAAAATCCAATGTTCAACCTTATTTCCTAGAAAGTTTTACTCGTTCAAGGCCGAATTTGAAGTCTTTTCTGAACGA
>NZ_SFBY01000018.1:0-29176 GCF_007095505.1 Microcystis sp. M_QC_C_20170808_M3Col | reverse complement strand
GTTAAAAGTTAAACTTCAAGTTTTTATTCAGGACGAATGTACTGATTAACTAATTTTTTGGGGAAAATTAGTTAACCCATCATTATAACATATAATTAATTTGCAAGAGTTCTAATGTTGAGCGCCTGATTGTAATCGGACAGGGCGAGGTCGGGTTTCTCCTGTTGTTCGTAAAGAAACCCGCGATTGAGGTAAGCCTCGGCGTATCGGGGATCAATGTTGATCGCTTTGGTGAATTCAGCGAGGGCGAGATCGTATTTTTCCTGTTGGATGTAGTCAACTCCCCGGTTATAGTGGCCGATCGCGTCTTGATTGTTCCCTTGAGCGATCCGGGTTTCGGCTGGTTGTCGGCTCTCTAGCGCCATGACGGGGCGAACAGTCGCGAGAGTGGAAAGGCTGATTAGGCTAACGGTGGTAAGAAGGGCAAAGGATTTCATGGCTAGTTCCTCGGTGGGGATGATTTGAAGTTTTACTTAATTTTATCGGCTGCTTTTTTGGAAATATGCAGAATAGGGCGAGCAATTTTTTTTGTTTCGGATACAAAGGGAAAAAGTACCGCAATCGGGAGTGCTTTGTTGTCATTTAGTGAAAAATACTTGTTTTTTTCGATGCAATATGGTAGGCAAATCCCCGACGATTAGCGATGTCCAATTAATTTGCCTCAGTTGTCAGGGCTTTTTTTGCCCAAAAAGCCGTAGGTTAGGTTGACGTAAGGAAACCCAACTATAGACCCAAGGAAACCCCACAAAAAGCCATGAGAAGCGATCGCTCATTGAGACGGGTTTAGGTGTTGGCTGTTGGGTTTCGCTTTCCCCTAAAATTGAGAGGTTTTCTTTAACCGATTGATTCGCTCAACCCAAGAAAAAGGACTAGACCTCTGTTGTATTCATCGCGTTTTATTAGCGGTAAGCTTGACTGCGATGTTCAATGAGTAAGACAATAACTTGAGATTGACTATCATCAACGATATAAATAACCCGATAGTCTCCGACTCGGAAGCGATACTTCCCAGCAAATTCTCCCTTTAATGCTTTAATTTGAGGGTGATTTTTGGGCGTTTCTTGAAGAATCTTTAAACACTTAGCAATCTTCTTTCTCAAGACTGAATCAGCTTCAGAATAAACTTTATTAGCTTTAGCTGTTAAACAGACTTTATAAATCATCTGAGTTTTTCCAATCAATGAGACGACCTGATTGTAAATCCATTTCAGCTTCTTTTAATTTTTCTATGATATTGGGAATTTCTCTAATTTCTTGGGTTGCTTGCTCACTCTCTTTATCTGATAAATAAGCAGCAAATTCTAGAATAGTCTTTAAATTTTCTAATGATAAGGTTTGGAGATATTCTTGAATTTTTTGCTGCATCAAATCAATCTGTGCTAATGTTTCAGAATCTAAAAAATCTTCTGAGGTCGAGAGATTTACTTGAACGTCAGTAATAGTCATAGTCTGATAAATTGCTCCTTTTAAGTTGATTATATATATCTTAGCGAATTTTTTAAGTTAGGGCTTGCTACCTTGTAATCTAATCTGGGAATTGATGACACTCGGCGATTCGCGTCTGGAGAGGTAATGTTTCTCCCTCTACATTTATAGTACCCCAGGAGAGTCCTCCCACAGAATCAATACCACTGGCTACTTGATAACGGATCCAGAACGGTTATTAGTGACGCTTGAGTGAAACCCAACCACACCAATGTCGTTAAGAATGTTGGGTTTCATTCAAATCATTGAATCGAGCAGCTTTCTCCTAAGTATTAAATCCCTCAACCCAACCTACAAGCTCTTATTACTAAAAATGCTCTCAAATATTTCACGCTTGACTCTAAAGTTAATTTCTCCAAGTCTTTGATAAAAACTCTCCAAATTTTCAATTTCTATCTTTTCTTCTTTGAGAAGTTTACGAATAACCGCTAAAGTTCCTTTAACATTCAATCCTAAACGTATTGCTTCTTTTCTTGCGGCAAAGTCATCAAGGACGATATAATCGGTTTGTAATTCTATTCCTAAAGTGATGGCATCAGATTCACCTTTCCCTAAACGTTCATTTAAACTATTTGCTAGAGAGATTAATTGAATATTTAGCATGGTTAATTTCTGTTGATCGATCAGCTTATTAAGAGTCTCTGAAGATTGATCTTGTTTGGCATTAATTTCCTGTTGTACGGTTACAGGCAAATAAAAATTATCATCAGAATCTAGGAATTTTTCTAAAAAGCCTAACCGAGACAAAAAGAGTAAAGGAGAAGAATTGAAAACAATTTTCATGGAGATTACCAATTTTTTTCTCTATCTATGTCTTCCGTAGTAAGATAAGAAAAATCGATTCCCATTAATTCTAAAATTTTCAAGAACATTTCTGTATCCATTTCCATTACTTCTGCTGCTTTATGAAGACTGATGATACGAGAAACTAAAGCACCCACTACAAAAATAAATTGTTCTTTTTGTTCAATATTATCAAATAATTGAATTTCGGCGGCGATTTCTTGAAAAGTGGTCGAAGTATTCATTGTCTTGCTAAGTTTTATTAATTAAGACAGACCTAACCCAATTTTAACACCAAACCAAGCCAACATTGAGTGAGATGCTCGAAAGAACAACATCAATATCTAAAAACACGGGATCGACTTTAATTTTGCCGAGGAATTGTCCTAAGTAGGTGGGTGGAATTAAATATAAGATGAACGTAGGTTGGGTTGAAGCATGAAACCCAACAAAAAGTCATCCGAGGTTTTCCATCTCCTCGATAATTGCCATTGTCTCAACACTAACGGTACACACACGAGTCAATAAGTCAATAACTTTGTCTTTATAATTTACAAAACGATAACTATTAAATTTCTCAGCGATGGTTTTATCTTTGGGTTTCTTTTCTTTGTATTGATCCAATACCCATTCTAACGCGCAACGATTACCGAGTTTATATTCCCAAGCAGTTGCGGGGATTTTTTCGAGGGTGGTGACATCATCAAGAATTATTTTTCCTGCGGGTTTATCTGCTTTCAGTTTTGGGGTGGGATTATCTTTGCTAGAGGGAATATCAACGCGGGTTAACGGATAGGGATTGACGGTTTCATAGTTGATATGCAGATGGATTAATTTTTCTCCCCAGTTTACCCATTGTGGGAAGTTTTCATACAAGGGAATACGAGGAAATTCTCGCTTGAGATTTAATTCGTATTTACTGCGATATGCTGGATGATGAAGGACTGCATAGGTATAGCAGAATGCCAAGAATAAGCGGTGAGAATGGTTAGTTAAATTAACCAACCTCTCTGAATGCCATGTTCAATTCCACCAGTCCAATCCATTGTTAAATGTTCTCTTACTGCATTAAAAAGGTGTTGTATAACTAGATGATTAATTGAATTTTTGACATAATTTTCTTTATATCGTAATTCGCGATCAGTATTTCTTTGTTGACGAAGTACATAAATCTGATCGACTTTATATTTCCTTAAATTGACATCATCTGATAGTTTAATCCATTCCATCACTACAATATATAAACTATTAGGATTGCGTGCTTTTAAGTCTTCTGCCGCTCGTGAAGAACCTTCCAGCATAGTTTTATCTAAATAAGTTTTGCATTCGATAACAATCACTGGCAGATCGAAAATATGTGTTTCAGTATTATTGGTGATTTTCACCTCAGAATAACTATCTGGATCATCTTTTGGTGAAAAAGATGATAACTGCTCTGTCGGATTATTTTGTGCCAGGGGATAAGATGATTCTAGAGATGCTTTAATTGTTGTACCGATAACAAAATCATGATCCTTTTTCTCAATACGAGCGTAAGGACGCTTGAGCATTTCTGAATAACTGGGAGGGACAAAGAAAATGTCTTTGAAAGTGTGTGATTTACCAATTAAAGTATTCTCACCAAAATCACCAATTAAATCTTTAAATAAATAGTACAAAAATTCCTCAAGTACCGTTGAATGAAGATTGGAACGAGAGTCAAATTTTTCTGCGTAGTGTTGTTGATCGATAAAATCTTTATAAATTGACAGCAGTTTAACTCGTCTTTGCAAAATTTTATTGTCTCGCTCTGTTGCTATTGAAGTCGGTCCGACTAATTTATAATTAATGCGACACCACTGATCATATTTTTCTCGTATTTCACCAAGAAATCGCTTACTTTCAGCATCTTTATACTTTTGAGGGTGGTTTTCCTTTTGTTCAAGATTAGAACCGTGAACTAGAGGATTTCTACTGGTTTTGGACATAAATTTAACTTTTCTTTAATATGTAATGCTATGGAACGAGCGAGGAGAGGTGGTACAGCATTACCTATTTGATTGTACTGACAAAGGAATTTTTCGTCAAATCTTTTTTCTCTATGTAATAACTTTTGAGAAACCACGGTTTTTTTGCCAAGAAAACGGTATTGATCGGGAAAAGATTGTAATCGCGCACCCTCACGAGCAGTTAAATTACGATTTTGGAAAGGATGCAGAAAATTAGCATAAAATGAAGCTGTAATTGTATGAGATGGTTCGTAGGGATTTAAACGACGATTATTTTGATCATAGCAATGGGAAGATAACTCCCCATTGCTACTTCTTCGTCTAGGTTTATGTTCTTGGGGTACATCAGAACTAGATTCTCCCCATTTAATATGTTTAAAACGTTCAACAAGTCTTGCTGAATGTTCCATAGCTACATGATTATATAATACATCACTATTATCCCTTATCCATGTTTGATAGCTGTTTTGAGTGTCACAAATATACGACTGTTCTTCTTGTCCTTCTCTCGCATTTAATAAAGGTAAATCTGAGATAGCATCCCAGAGATTAATAGCAGGATTTAAGGTCTCTGTTTCTAACAAGGAAAGTTGACGATTACCTCTATCATTGTATAACTTTAACGAATGACTAATAGTGGGGATTCCAATCTTTTTTCCACTGGTATTTCCCACAATAAAAACTCTTTCTCTGGACTGAGGAACGCCATAATTAAGCGCATTTATTAACCATACCTCTACAAAATAACCAAGCTCAATAAAGGTGCTTTGTATAATGTCTATAACTTTTAAATTGTCGCTATTTTTGCGAGATAAAATTCCTTTGACATTCTCTATAATGAAAGCTTTCGGTTTTAGGTAATCTATCCAACGAGCAAACTCTAAAAACAAACTATTCCTCGGATCCTGAGGATCTTTATGTGCCGGACCAGCAATACTGAATCCTTGACAGGGTGGACCACCAATAATAACGTCTGGTTTAAAAATACACACTTTCTTGACACTATCTTCAGTACAATAATCACGAATATCATGTTGAAGAACTAGCATTTTAGGATGATTGTAACGCAAAGTATCACAAGCCCAAGCATCTATTTCCAGTGCTAACGGCACTGAATAACCTGCCATTTTAAATCCTAGTCCGAACCCACCGGCTCCAGCAAATATATCAATTGCTATTGGTTGTTGTATGAACATATAATTTAACTTTTGTCAACAGATGAGATGATTGTGTGGTTCAACTACTAATCCTCTTCAAATTTTCCTTACTTTCCCAGTAACCCCAGTCTAATCTTAAAGCATCTTTGACTGTACCATCGGGATAAACCAACTTTCCTGACTTGTTGCGATAATCTAATTCCGGGATTAATAAAAAATCACGGGTTTTACAGTATTCATTTAAAAGATTCTGGAAAGCAACCCTTAAAGAAGTTTCTTTTTTACTGCCTCCAAATTGAATAATTTTATCGACTTCGCTATAGTATTGCTGGATGAGGAGACGAGACATAGCAGAAAAATTAGAGATTGAGGTGATTATCTTTATTATTCCCGAAAAAGCTAGAAAAATCTCACAGGGTGAGCGCATCTCAAAAACTATTGACAATTGGCCAATTTTGTGATCAGCGTGGGCATTTCCAGTGATACCAGTCAATCAGACTCCCCTCTCCCGTCCCCCCTTTTTTTGCTCCCCGATGTCGGGAGGGGTTGGGGGGTTGCCTCTTACCTTCAGTAATTGATAACTGATTAAGACTTCACTCCCAGATTAAAGAAAATCGTTCCCCGACGCACAGAATTTTCACTACCTTGGCTGCTAATAGTAAGAGAACGCAGATTATTAAATAAAGGCTTAATCGACAATTCTAACACCCGCACGATCGGGAATTTCGATTCGATAACTGGCTGTAATTGTCGCCAATCGATGTAAAAATAACCATCATTTTCTGCGGGTAAAGCAGTAATTGCCTGTCGAAACTTACCACTGCTTAAAATCGGGTTTTTCTGTGCAGATAAAGCTAATCCCATCGCTTCCACAGAACTAGCGATAATTTCATAATTATCGACTCTCGTATGCACTCCCGTCACGATCATCTCTAGTTGCGCTTTTCCCCCTGGGACCGCCGTGGTTAACTTTGTCCAAGCTGTCACCGATCGATCGAGTAAAGGCAGATTAACCACATTATAGCCGCGACTGCGGGCCAACTCGTCCAAATGAGCGATCGCACTGTCCACATCCACCCCTGTCACCCGTTCCCCTAGAAAAACACTATCGGGTTCCATCCCCTTTGAACTAGGCACGAGAGCGAGGCTATATTCGCCTCTAACCCAGCTAAAAACGTCTTCAGGCAAATTTAAACCTAAAGGCGACTGGAAGCGGTTTAAGACCTGTGTTATTAATTCCTGTAGGGGACTATCTGCTTCTAACCCCTCCTCTACCTGAGTCCAAAAACGATTTAAATCGCGACTAGCGGCGACTAAAAGGCTATTTTCGCTGATAAAAGATAATGCTCCCACGGGACTAGATAAAATTGGTGCTTGGTTATCCTGTCCTAAGACCCCAATTAAGGCGGTTTGAGCGACTATTCCCCCGGATTTGAGCGTAAAAGCCGTGGCTAATCGTTGTTTGGCTTCGGGACTCTCCGGGACGGGTTGATTAGCGATCCAAGCCGATAACGTGGGTAAATTGCTGTAAACGATAGCTATACGCGGTTCAGTGATATTTTTTATTGCTTCTTGGTAATCGGGGCTATTTTTTAGGTTTAAATCCGGTACTTGCACGTTATTGAGGGCCTCGCGCAAAACCTTGATATTATTGGCAAAAAGCACCGTATCCCCGACCACGGCACTAGCGAGAAAACGATTATTATCTCCTGTGGTCAAGGGACGTTGATAAATAAGGTTAATTCCCTTGTAGGTTTCAAAAACTAGGTCAAATTTGCCTGAAACTGCCTGTTTTGAGTAGGAAGCTTGCAGAAATTCCTTAGCACTTTCACTATTTTTACTTTGAATTGCCAAAAGATAACCCGGTTGGATACCATTATCGGTATTGCGATCGAAATCTAGGGAAGTAACAGCGAGGGTAATTTCCTCCCCTAACCAGGGTTTGATTTCCTTTTGATAATTCAATCCCGTTTTACCGAGGAGAGTTTTTTCTAAATCCTTAATTTCTTGGTGGGAACGTCGTCGATTAGCCGGTGTAGCGATTAATTGACCAAAAGACTCCAAACGTTCGGGATTGACCAACAAGGATACCATAACCGGGGCCTGTTTCGGCACAAAAATCGCCGCCGTCGGTTCCCGCATTACTCCACCTTTGAGCAAAGACAGCGGACTATCGGCGAGAATCCAAGCAAAACTGGCTGTAGCGACTCCTAGGAGAATGATTACCGTCGCACCTAAAATATAGAAAAACGATCGCAATTTCACAACCTTGCCCCGAGATGAACCATTAGCTATTTTAAGCCAGCAGATGACCCAAGAATTTCGATCGCTACAATTCTTACCAGACTGACAACCGATAACTCGCCACCGATAACTAATTTTTACCAGCCTTTTTCCGCTTGAGCGAGGACATAATTAGCTACAGTTTCGATATCTTCAGCGCTGAGACGACCACCGAAAGCAGGCATCGCCCCCATACCTTTGGTAACTTGGGTAACGATAGCTTCAACGGAATCTTTGCCGTATTTAACTAAATCCTCTTTTTTCAGGGTTTTAGCGGCATTAACCACGTTTTTACCGCCCATGTGGCAGGAAGCGCAGTTAGCACTGAAAATCGAAGCCCCATCAGCTAAAGCGGGACGAGCCATACCGAATGTAACCACAGCCAAGAGCAAGCACAGGGAAATTAATAATCTTTTCACGATAGGTTCTCCTCTATTTCTCAAGAAATTCCCCAACCATCGTCAGAAAAAAACGGTTTTCTTGTCAAAAGACAAGCTGTCAAACTTCGTGTAGAATTAATCCATGGGACAGTTAAAAGCAAACTTTTACTTTTTTGTCAAAAGACAGGCTGTCAAACTTGTCATCTTCCCTCGTGTAAAGGATTAACAAGCATGAAAAAATTAGGTTTATTGCTCGCTACCGTGGTGCTAGTCGTCTCTAGCTTCTTCTTCAACACTGCCGCCGCTGCTGCGGAAACCTTCACGGTTAAGATGGGCGGTGATGCAGGTACACTACAATTTGATCCCCCCACCCTGACTATTAAAGCAGGAGATACGGTGAAATGGGTCAATAACAAACTTTCTCCCCATAACATAGTTTTCGATAGCACCAAAGTTGCCGAAGCTCAAGCCAGCAAATTATCCCACAAAGGTCTGGCTTTTTCCGCCGGTGAGTCCTTTGAAAGCACTTTCAGCGAACCGGGTACTTACACCTACTACTGCGAACCCCATCGCGGCGCCGGTATGGTCGGAACGATTACCGTTCAGTAATGATCCGATTTTAGCCAAAAATAACTCGCGGTTAACTGCCGCGGGTTGTTTTTTGGGAAGTGGGGTGTGGGGTGTGGGGAGAACAAAGATGCCTTTTGTCTTTTGTCTTTTGACTCCTGAAATATAAAGTCTCGATTACAAAACTCACTTGGGAGCAATTCTCACCCCACCATAGAAACAGAAGCCCGTAGGAAAATCAGCCATGAAAGAACACGATGTCGTTATAGTGGGCGGTGGGTTAGCAGGATGCCGCGCCGCCTTAGAAATCAAACGCCTCAACCCGACTATCGATGTTGCTGTCGTTGCCAAAACCCACCCAATTCGTTCCCACTCCGTCGCTGCCCAGGGAGGTATCGCCGCCGCTCTGCAAAACGTTGACCCCAAAGATAATCCCAAGGCCCACGCCTACGATACTGTCAAAGGTTCCGATTTTCTGGCTGACCAGGATGCGGTGGATATCCTCACCCGAGAAGCCCCCGAAGTTATCATCGAATTGGAACATCTAGGCGTGTTATTCTCCCGTCTCGAAGATGGACGCATTGCCCAAAGAGCCTTTGGCGGTCACAGCCATAACCGTGCCTGTTACGCCGCCGATAAAACCGGTCACGCCATGCTGCACGAATTAGTCAGCAATTTAGGCCGTAATCAGGTAAAAATCTACGATGAATGGTACGTTTTGCGTCTTATCCTCGAAGAAGGTACAGCTAAAGGAGTAGTTATGTACCAAATCGCCACCGGACAGTTAGAAATCCTCCGGGCAAAAGCAATTATGTTCGGGACGGGGGGCTATGGTCGCGTTTATAACACCACCTCCAACGATTTCGCCTGTACGGGAGACGGTTTAGCTTTATCGGCAAAAGCGGGTATTCCCCTAGAAGACATGGAATTTGTCCAATTTCACCCCACTGGACTCTATCCCGTCGGTGTTTTAATCTCGGAGGCGGTCCGGGGTGAAGGAGCTTATTTAATCAATAGCGAAGGTCGTCGTTTTATGGAAGATTACGCTCCCTCGCGCATGGAATTGGCCCCCCGGGACATCACTTCCCGCGCCATTACCCTAGAAATTCGCGCCGGCCGGGGGGTAAATCTGGACGGTAGCGCCGGAGGCCCCTTTGTCTATCTGGATTTACGCCATTTAGGCCGGGAAAAAATTATGAGTCGCATTCCTTTCTGTTGGGAGGAGGCCCACCGTCTCGTCGGTGTCGATGCGGTAGAGGAACCGATGCCTGTACGTCCTACAGTTCACTATTGTATGGGAGGCATTCCCGTTAATACCGATGGTCGCGTTCGCTTAAGTGCCGATACCCTCAGCGAGGGCTTTTTCTCCGCCGGGGAATGTTCCTGTGTCTCTGTTCACGGGGCCAATCGTTTGGGCAGTAATTCCCTGTTAGAATGTGTGGTCTATGGGAGAAGAACCGGCAAATCGATCGCTAAATACGTCGAAAAACGCGCTTTTCCCGTCTTTAATTCCGATATTTACCTTCAGGATGCGAAAGAGGAAATCACCGCTTTATTGACCAAAAAAGGCACGATTCGCATCGGTCAACTGCGTCAGCAATTCCAAGACTGTATGACCCAACATTGCGGCGTTTTTCGCACCGAAGCGACTATGCGCGAGGGAATTAAACAAATCGGCGAGTTAAAGCGCAAATACGAGCAGATTTACCTGGATGATAGGGGGGATTGCTGGAATACGGAACTAATCGAGGCCTGGGAATTACAAAGTCTCATGGTGGTGGGGGAAATTATCCTCACCTCTGCCCTCAATCGTCAAGAAAGCCGAGGGGCCCACTCCCGCGAGGATTTTCCCCAACGGGATGACCAAAATTTCCTTCAGCATACCCTCGCCTATTATTCCCCCGACCGCATCGATATCGACTATATGCCCGTGGTGATTCAGGATTTCACCCCCGTGGAACGTAAGTATTAACCTCTGGTCGGACGGTAAATGTAAAGGAATATTACAAACTCCTTGGCATTTACCGAGATTTAGTTCTATAGTAGATAAAGCAACGCGGGATAGAGCAGTCTGGTAGCTCGTCGGGCTCATAACCCGAAGGTCAGTGGTTCAAATCCGCTTCCCGCCATTACTTATAAAGCCGGTAGTTAAATCCGATTTCCCATTAACAAACGTCGAACATTACCCGTTCAAGAGAGCGATTGGGGTCAATGTAAGATTGGCGAGAATGGAGACAAGTATAATTATCTATGATCAATAAGTTGAGAATTCCGAGACTAATTTGGGGCAGTATAGCACTAGGATAATCTTATCGAACCCTTCTGTCATTTCCAGTTTGACATCTGGTTAGTTCAATGATACTATAGAGACCCATGGTTTTATGAACAACTCAAATCTATCATTAAGGCACTAATATTATGGCTGATGTTGTAAGAGAATTTGAAAAAAAACAACAGAAAAATATACTTAAAGAGGAATTATCCAAACAACAAATATCACAAATAAGATCAAACATTGAAAGAATCATATCCAGCTATAGACACATTTGGGATATTTACACAGAACTTTTGCAAAATAGTGCCGATGCCATTATAGAAAAATTTGGAGAAGACAAAATCGAGCAAGGTCGGATCGAGTTAGAAATAAATACGGAGCAAAGAGAAATTATAATAACAGATAACGGTATTGGTATAGAAGAATCAGAAATATCTAAGATTTTAGTTAATGGTAAATCTTTAAAAAGAGAGAAAAATACTGGAAAATTTGGATTTATGGGTTATGGATTTACCTTTGTTGCTTTTCAAAGTAATTTATTGAAAATTGAGAGTATCAAAGACGGAATTAAAGCATCAAGAACCTATAGAGATTTATATCACTTTATCTACTCTAAATCAGAATTGCCAAATTCAGAAGAAGAAGAAATTGGTCAGAAATGTTAATCAACTTCAGAAGAATCTCAAACAAAGATAACTGTTAAATTTCCTAAGGATTTTCCCAATGAAGTAGTAGAGGAAACACTATCAACAGCTTTTAATTTTGCCAAATGTGAAAAAACCATCGAGGCAATTTTGAGAACAAGGTCTGTGGTTGGAACCCTAGATAAAGTCTTCTCTTCAAAAGAGTATTTTCAATTTAGCCTTAAGGTAGATGGTCAGAAGTTTAAAATTAAAACTGGCTATTTAACTGTCAGGGAAATTGTTCGAGAAGTGGTTGGAATTGAGCAATCATTTTATGATAGACCAGACGAGTACGAAACTTTGATAAAATTAGGCGATGACAAGTTCTCCCAAACACAAAAAGAGGCTGCTTTTAAAGTCAATCTTCTAGACGAAAAAATAGATGAAATTGAATTTGGTTCTAAAAATCCTTTGTCCGCAAGAATTTTAATTTCTGCTACCAGTAAGAACTTTATCAATAAATTTAATGAAAGATTCCATAATAATGATATATCTACTGACTTTAAGATAGAACACGGATGCTGGTTGGCAATAAATGGAATGCCTACGGGAATTTGCATACATCCATTTGATGACAGTAATTACTTTCCCTACACGGTTTTAGTAGATATAAAAGATAATTCAATTCGTACGGAGTTAGACTCAGGTAGAAAAGGAATTAGTCCTTATCGAATGAAACAGATATCGGATAAAGTATTTGAGATACTGAAAGAGAGAAATTATATTAAATATCGTCGCTACATAGTTGAAGGAGATACTAGAACAAGAATTAGCGATCCTTTTTATATACCTTATGAAGAATTAAATGATAAATTGAAAGAAAAAAGATACTTTGAATCATCTTTAACTCAAAAGTATTTACCACCCCTAGAAGAGCAGGAGGTTCTCGGCCTTTTTATTGAAATTGTTGCTAAGAATCTTCTTAAAGGCTATGAATTAAAAATACTGTCAGGCTATCAAGTTTATGATGGTTTGTACTATTATAATTTAACAGAGTCTCAAGATATATATCATTCAAATTACAATCAACTAGGAATACATAAGACAATTTTTACAACTCATGGAAGTAGTCTAAAAAAAGACATCTTGATAGAATTCAAGAAAAACTTACGGGATATTTATCCAGATATTGATAACAATAAAAAAGATGCTAATCATATTGATATATTAGTGTGTTGGGAGGTAGAATTTGAAAACAAGGATAAACTGCAAAAGGAAAAAGGTGATATATTAATGGAAAGGGACGTAATGAGAAACGTTTTTTATGGTGTTACACATAATTTAATCATAATAGGACGACAACAGGCATTGCCAATTATCGAACTAAAAAAAGTCTTAGAAATATTATTTAACTACACAGACAAGAATTTATAAGACAGTACAAACTTGAGAGAATCTCATCGAACCCTTTTGTCATTTTTTGCCAAAAAAGGGAGAGATGAGCCAATAAAAGCCCATCTCTTGCTAATTTATCGCTCTACTTTAGTGACAGCCAAGAATACTTTACTTGTTACCATTACCCTGCATGGCTAAAACCCCATCGCGCAGTTTATCTGGCACTTCTTGCAGGTGATCCTCATCCCACTGGAAGAAACCGACACCCATAGTCAAAGAACGCAATTCAACGATAAAATCGTGCATTTCCGCTTGGGGGAGATAGGCCGTTACCTGATCCCAACCTTTCCACTCCTCAGAAGCTTCAAAACCCTGAATTTGACCGCGTTTACCACTGATTAACTGTAAAACCTTGGCGGTGTATTCTGAGGGAGCGAGAACAGTCACCGATAGAATTGGTTCTAATAAGACTGGATGACATTTAGGCAGTCCTTCCGTCATCGCTAGACGGGCCGCTTGTTTAAAAGCTTGTTCGGAACTATCGACACTGTGATAGGAACCATCGGTGAGAGTGACATCTATATCCACCACGGGGAAACCCAAAGGACCATGACCGAGATATTCCCGCACTCCCGTTTCCACCCCCGGAATATACTGTTTGGGGACGACACCACCGACAATGCTTTCATGGAAGTGGAAACCTTCCCCCCGGGCCAGGGGTTTAATATCGAGGTAAACATCGCCAAAAGCACCGTGACCGCCGGTTTGGTGTTTATAACGTCCGTGGGATTTGGTGCTGGTTTTGATCGTTTCCTTGTAGGGAACTTGGGGTAAATGGGTGGTCATCGGTAGATTATACTTGCGCGCCAGGCGATCGAGGGCCACTTGCAGATGAATTTCTCCCTGTCCCCAAAGAATCACTTCTTTAGTATCACCGTGTTGTTCCCAGTAGAGGGAAGGATCTTCTTCGATCAGTTTTGTCAAAGCTGAACTTAATTTCACTTCATCCTTGCGATTGACGGCGGCAATAGCCAAGGCAAAGACGGGTTTAAGCTGTAAACCTTTGGGAAGGTCGGGTTTTTGACTGCCGCTGCTAACCACATCTCCGGTGGCGATTCCCTCCAAACGACCGAGAGCGACAATTTCCCCCGCTTGGGCCTGCTGTAGGGGTTGTTGTTGTTGTCCCATAAGACGATAGATACCACCAATCCGCACACCGTTCAAGGTCATGCCATCGCTAAGGGTTCCCTGCCAGACTCGCGCTAGGGAGAGGCGACCGCCCTGGGGAGTAAAATAGGTTTTGAGGATTTGTACCACCGCATCCCCATCCGCACTGGGATCGAGACCGCGACGGTTGGCAGTAATTGTCGGGGCCGGTGCTTCTTCCACTAAAGCGGTGAGGAGATGACGCACACCATAGTCCCGTTCCGCCATACCTAAGAACACGGGTACTATCTGATCGGCTCCCAGTTCTTGTTTTAAGTCTTGGAGAATTTCTTCCCGGGAGGGGTTAATATCTTCGAGGAGTTCTTCTAAAAGATGATCATCAAATTCGGCGATCGTTTCTAGCATTTCTTGTCGAGCAATCTGTTCTTCTTCCTTGAGGTGGTCGGGTAAAGGTACAGGATCGGCGGGACTGTTAGCATGGTAATGATAAGCCTGTTCGTTGATTAAATCGATAAATCCGATAATTTCGTTGTTCTGCCGGATAGGATATTGTTGGGGAACGAGGGGACGACTAGAAACGGATTTGAGAGCTTGTAGGACTTCGTTAAAGTGACTATTACAGCGATCCATCTTGTTGATGAAGATTAGATGCGGAATTTCCCAATCATCGAGGAATTTTAGCAAGGGAGCCAGGGTGAGAACTCGATCGACCACCGGTTCACAAACGATAATAGCAGCACCGGCCCCGACGAGGGCATTATAGGTTTCACTGGCAAATTCGATCGAACCGGGGCAATCGAGAAAGGTAAAATTTAGGTCTTGGTATTGACTATGGGCAACGGAAACTTCTACACTCATCTGTCGATCCCGCGCTTGCGTGGAACTATCACTGACGGTATTGCGATCGCTGATTTTGCCTTTTCTGGTGATGGCTCCTGTTACGAAAAGTAAACTTTCCAGTAAGGAGGTTTTTCCACTGGAGTAGGGGCCGACAAGGGCCACATTACGCGTGTTTGCTCCGATACTTTGATTCATACAGATACCCCCAACAATGATTTAGTGATTAGTTGTGGCGATGGGACGATATTTACACTCGATCGCCCTAGGAAATATACTGTCATAGCACTGAAAATTACTCTCAGGACGTAGTTAGAAGTGAAAGGCCTGTCTTGCCATAATTTTGCCCAGTGCTACAAGTGTATTCTTTCTTACTTTTCACCCTAACTCAGTCTCAAGCATTACATCCCATTCTCGCAATCTCTTGTAAAGTCTCGCCTACTTTTAGTTAAGGAACTTGAATAAATGTGAACTAAGCTGTTGACTATCCACAGTCTTTCTCATCAACTGGATTCACAAAAACGAGAGGCAGCCTGATATAGTGAGAGGTCGGAATGATGTTTATCAAGCAATTTTTATGTTAAAAGCTGGAATCGTGGGACTGCCAAATGTGGGGAAATCGACCCTATTTAACGCTCTGGTGGCTAATGCCAAGGCCGAGGCCGCTAATTTTCCCTTTTGTACCATTGAACCGAATGTGGGTGTGGTATCCGTCCCCGATGAACGTCTGGAGGTTTTGGCTAAAATCTCTAATTCTGAGAAAATCGTGCCGACGCGGATCGAATTTGTCGATATCGCCGGATTAGTCAAGGGTGCGAGTCAGGGGGAAGGATTGGGTAATCAATTTTTGGCTAATATCCGGGAAGTGGACGCGATCGTTCATGTGGTGCGCTGTTTTGATAATGATGATATTATTCATGTTTCCGGTTCTGTGGATCCGGCCCGCGATATCGAGGTGATTAATCTAGAGTTAGCTCTAGCGGATTTGGGACAGGTGGAGAAGCGGGTGGAACGTTTACGCAAACAGGCGAAAAATAGCAAGGAAGCCGCCGAAGAATTGGCTATCCTTGAAAAAATCCTAATTTGTCTTAATGACGGTATTTCGGCGCGAAAAGTGGATTTAAGCAAAGAGGAAGAAGAGTTAATTAAAAATCTCGGTTTATTGAGTCGTAAACCGATTATTTATGCCGCTAATGTTAGCGAAGATGATCTGGCCACGGGTAATGATTGGGTGGAAAGTGTCCGTCAAATTGCCCAACAGGAACAGGCAAAAGTTGTGATCGTTTCTGCTCAAGTGGAATCGGAATTGGTGGAATTGTCGGAAGAAGAAAGAAAAGATTTTCTCGGTTCTTTAGGAGTAGAAGAAGGGGGATTAAAATCTTTAATTAAAGCTACCTACGAGTTATTAGGACTGCGTACCTATCTCACCACCGGTCCCCAAGAAACCCGCGCATGGACGATTATTTCTGGCATGAAAGCACCCCAGGCAGCCGGAGTTATTCACTCGGATTTTGAACGGGGTTTTATTCGTGCAGAAACCGTGTCTTATCAGGATTTAGTTAATAGTGGCACAATTAGCGCCGCTAAAGAAAAAGGTTTAGTCAGAAGTGAAGGCAAGGAATACATTGTTCAAGAAGGTGATGTTTTACTATTCCGTTTTAATGTATAGCTAAAAATAAATCAGGTGAGTGCCACCCACCTGATCAAAAGGCTAAACAATTTTACTAAAATAACACGAGAGCATGACTGAATTTATTCAGTCGTCTGCAATGTTTTGATATAATCCCTCAAGATTTATGCCCTAAACAATCTCTAAGCTTTTTTTACTCACTTTGGTTAACATTAAACTGAATTTTTTATCTATTGACATACTCTAATTTATATTCTATAATTAGAGTATAGGAGCAAGTTATTGTTTAATCAAGATGGCGATGCTTTCTGTCCACTAAAAGACTGGTTTGCTAGGAATGCAGTCGAGGCTAAAAATAGTCTATCTATTCAACAACCCGCAAGGGGAAACGGTCAAATCAAGCGCAGTAAATGAAAGAGCAAGGATTGTTATTTTCCCAAGACAGCCTGTTACCTGAAAAACTCCCGCAAATTCAGGAATTACGGCCTTCTAACAATCTTGCAGCAGTTTTTGAAGAGTGCCATAATTATATTTACGCCAACGAAGGAATGCTCAAAGACAAGATTTTTCACGAGATGGTTAAACTAATCATCATCAAACTTCATGATGAAAAATCTGCCAAGCAATCGGTAAATTTTGGCGTTACAGCAAGTGAATATAAAGCCATCGTCGCCAATAAGTCCGATGAATTTATGTTGCGTCTCAGTCAATTATTTACCTCCATCAAGAATCATTATCGGGGATTTTTTACTGATGACACATTCAAGTTAAAACCTCTGACTCTTGCTTATATTGTAGGAAAGTTACAGTACATCAATTTAACTAAAACATCTGGCGATATAAAAGGTGAAGCCTTTCAAACTTTTGTAAATAGACACCAGCGTGGAGATAGGGGAGAATTTTTTACCCCTCACCCAATTGTGCGTCTTGCAGTTGAAATGATAGACCCCAAACCAAAAGAAAAAATTATCGACCCTGCTTGCGGAAGTGGTGGTTTCTTAATTCAAGCAATAAACCATGTTCGACAAAATAACCCAGAGTTCGATATAGCAACTTTTGTGCAAGAAAGTATTACGGGAATTGAATTTAATCCCGATGTCGCCCTTTCGGGAATGATTCGTTTAGTTTTTGAAGGTGGCACAGGTTCAGAAATTATCTGCACTAATGCGCTTATCGAAGATGAAAAATTAAATAACTCTTTTGATGTTATCTTGACAAATCCTCCTTTTGGAAATAAAGGAAAAGTAGAAGACCAGAAAATTCTTAAATCATATCTTCTTGCCCGGAAATGGCATAAATCAGCGTCCAATGGTTGGGAAGTTTCCCCAACCGTTTTAGCAGGTCAGTCGCCCGATATTTTATTTATTGAGAAATCTATAAAATTATTGCGTGCAGGTGGTCGCATGGCAATTGTTCTGCCGGATGGTCTATTACAAAATATCTCTAATGGACCGATTCGCTATTGGTTGCGCTCCCAAGCAAAAATATTAGGTGTTGTTTCCATCCCCACAGAAGCTTTTGTACCTTATGGCACAGGAATCAAGACATCACTTTTAGTAGTTCAAAAATTACCAGCAGACAATGATTCTTGTTTTATGGCACAAATCAAAAAAATAGGCTATGACGTTAAAGGACAAACAATATATAAGCGCAACGAGTCTGGAGTTATAGCCCAAACAAAATCAGGTTTGCCAATAGTTGACGATGATATAGATGATATTTCTCAATCTTTTGCATCATTTATCAACGGCGAATTTGCACAAAACAGCGATTGTATTTATACAGTTAAGAATACCCTGCTCAATTCGAGACTGGATGCCGAACATTATTTACCCAATGACCAAAAATTATTAGAACATCTAAAATCTATTGGGGCGAAACCTTTAGGTGAAATTGCCGATATTTTGAGAGATTCAGCTGATTTTCGTTTAGCCAAAGATAGTGAAATTAGATATATCGCTATCTCCGATGTTGATTATCGTACAATGCAAGTTGTTTCTCAACAAATAATCAAAGCACATGAAGCTCCATCTCGCGCAACATATAGATTGTACAAAGGTGATATTATTACAGCAATTTCAGGAGCAAGTACAGGAAGCTCACGTCAAGCAACAGCCCTAATCACGGAAGATGAAGACGGAGCAATTTGCTCAAATGGATTTTCGGTATTAAGAAATATTCAGGGAGTCGAGCCTTTGTTTTTATTAGTATATATGCGAACAGACTTTTTTTTGCGTCAGATTAAAAGGTACATGACAGGTCATGCGATTCCTACTATTTTAGTAGATGATTTGTCTAAAGTTTTAGTGCCTATTCCACCCAAATCTGAACAGCAGAGAATAGTAAAAAGTATGGCGGAAATTCAAGCAATTAGAAAAGAAGCATTAAAAGCAAGTGAGAATGTTGTTAACGAAATGAGTCTTTTACTTGGCCAATTTGAGTAAGGCAAAAAGCAGGTTAAGCCTAGAACAAGTCTTAATACTAAATCCGGTTATTAAAAACTGATTATCTATTCACCCTTTTGCCTGTCCTGATATGTAGCCTATACTCAACGGATTTAGATGAACGTAGGTTGGGTTGAAGCATGAAACCCAACGCTAAATCTGGTTATTAAAAACTGATTATTTATTCACCCTTTTGTCTGTCCTGATATGTAGCCTATACTCAACGAATGAAGAATGTAAAGATTTATTAAATTGTATCTTTTAATACAGTTCGGGGGGGGTAAATGTGTATCCTCTTACTGTCCTCATTTTGTCTTGGGTTCGGCTGTTGCTTGACCAGGCCGCAAGGAAGACGATAGTTGCATCCAGTCACCCGTTTGTTCAATCAAGATGATTAAAAACCGATTAATTCCTACCCTAGCTTTAGCTGGCGCAACTTCTCTCGCTGCTATGCTCACTCCTGTCGCAGCAACGGCCGTTACTTTTACTGTTAACCGCAGTTGGAGTGAATCAGGTAATAACGCTTCTTTAGTGGGAACCGTAGATGTGCCAGTAGGCAGCTATACTATCCAGAATGGTACTCCTAATCCCTTTACCAACGTTAACCTTACCTTGACAGTTAATAGTAATCCTTTTACTTTAAATACTGCGAACACTTCTAACATTTCCGGAACAGGGCAATTTTTGGTTAATGCCACATCTTCAACGTTAACTTTTAATACAGCTAATGCTGATGGGAGTAACCCAGCTGATTTAGCGTTTTTGAACTCGTCCACGGGTTTCGGTGGTCCATTTTATGTAATTGGTACTGATGGTGATCCTGGTTTTGAAATCGCCATCAATACATCCCCAAATGTTGCTGCTTCAGTAGCTTTATCCGTAACTTTTGGGACAGTACAACAAGTACAACAAGTACCTGAACCCGCCTCCCTCTTTGGTCTTGGAGTCCTTAGCACTCTCGGCGCAGCTTCAACCCTCAAGCGCAAACTAAAGCCATCCCAATCCATCGAAAAAGAAACCACAAAAGTTGGCTAAATTGCTCATTAAAAATACAATGCCCCTTCAATTAGCCAGTTGAGGGGGGTTTATTTTTAGTCCATGTTTCTATTCATTGATTTTTTTGATCCAATGGCAACTTTTACATCAATATTGTCAAATTGAATGAGTATGGTGATTTTGTGCTACAATAGAGGTCTATTAAAAGTAAAAAAACAATCAATTAAGTTAGGTAGGCGTTAAAAATTATCAGACACCCCCCTTATCAAGGGGGGCAGGGGGGATCGAATCTAAAATCGATTTTTAATTTAATTATAACCAGCTACTTACCATGAATAGCAAGACAGAAATCACTATTCAAGTTCCTTTAGAAATTGCTAGATATTACGCTAAAATTAAACCCAATGACCGAGCGAACATAGAAAACAAATTAACTGAAACTATTCAATTAGAATTAGAAAAATATCGTCAAAAAGCAGCGGCGAGATTATCAATAATTATGGATCAAGCTAGTGATGAAGCAGAAGCTAACGGATTCACTCCAGATATTTTAGCCTCTATTTTAGAACAAGATGAGAGTTAATCACACTATTAAAAACGGATTAGCTGTAGGGCTAATTCATGAATTAGCCCTACAATAGGCGTTGTTATTCTGATCTGACAACGCCGATAAATCAACAGGGATTCTCAATTCACCCGGGAAATGTGCGTCACCAGGGCTGCCGATTGTAGGATGGGGGTAGTGGTGACGGAATCCGTCGCTAGGGTAAAGAGAGGATTGGAAAGGATACCGGCCAGGGAAGTCGCCACTAGGGAGAGGACAATACCCACCTGTAGGGGACGCATCCCGGTAAGAGTCCAATTGATAGCGGGGTAATTTTTCACCGCATCGGACATCTCTTGGGGTTCCTTGACCACCATCATTTTGACCACACGGATATAGTAGTAAATCGAGGCCACACTGGTGACTAAACCCACGAGGACGAGGGCATAAAGTCCCGCTTGCCAACCGGCCCAGAATAGATAAATCTTGCCAAAGAAGCCCGCTAGAGGCGGAATTCCGCCCAAAGAAAGCAGACAGATGCTTAAACAGAGGGTTAGGAGCGGATCCTTCTGGTAGAGTCCCGAATACTCAGCGATCTGATCGGTTCCAGTTCTCAGAGCAAAGAGAATCACACAGGCAAAAGCCCCTAGGTTCATGAACAGGTAAATTAACAGATAGAAAATCATGCTAGAGTAACCTGCGTCAGTACCGGCGGTTAAACCAATCATGACAAAACCCGCCTGACCGATCGAGGAATAGGCTAACATCCGTTTCATGCTAGTTTGGGCCAAGGCAACCACGTTGCCGAGGATCATACTCAAAATTGCTAGGGCGATAAAGATAAACCGCCATTGTTCGCTGACTAGACCGAAAACCGTCACTAATAGGCGAATTGCTAGGGCAAAACCCGCCGCTTTCGAACCCACCGAGAGGAAAGCCACCACGGGAGTGGGTGAACCTTCGTACACATCAGGAGTCCACTGGTGAAAGGGAACCGCCGAAATTTTGAAGGCGATACCGGCAATCACAAAAACTAATGATATCGCCAAGGCCAGGGACTGACCACCGTTAACAGCGGTTAATTTTTGAGCAATGGCGCTTAAACTGGTTTCACCTCCGGATAAACCGTAGAGAAGGGAAACACCATAGAGGAAAATCGCCGAACTAGAAGCTCCAATTAACAGGTATTTTAAGGCGGCCTCGTTCGATCGAGGATCCCGCTTCATGTAACCGGTCATTAGATAGGAGGAAATACTGAGCATTTCTAGGGAGATGAAGATCATCACCAATTCACTAGCGCCGGATAGGAACATTCCCCCGAGGGTTGCGGTGAGCATAATGGCTAAAAATTCCGCTAGGGAGGTTCCCGCTTGTTCCACATAACGCACAGACATCAGCACTGTGGAGGCGGTAGAAAGGGCAATAATCGCCCTAAAGACGATACTGAGATTATCCCCCTCAAAAGCCCCTAAAAAGGCCAATGGTTTCGGATTATCCCAGGTAAAGTAGAGAGCAACCACAGCAGCGAGCAGACCAGCGATCGCAACGTAGGGCAGCCAACTTCTGGCACTCCGTCCCACGATTAAATCGCCGATTAAAATCACCATCAGGGTAATAATCAGGATTCCTTCGGGCCAGATAACGCCGGCGTTTAGCTGACTGGCAACAAGACTAGAAAAATCCATATTGATTGAGGTTAAAGGAATTTGAAGTTAAAAAAGGCTTAATACAAGCTTAGGGCATTTCATCAGTGATTCAGTGATCAGTTATCAGTTATCAGTGATCAGATGTGAGTTTTCAGTTCACCGATCGCCGCTATCGAGTTAAAATATCTAAAAAACCTGATAAATTTGATATAATCTTAGCTTTTATGGGTATTTTAGTTGTCTATTGTCTTTTTTATCCTCCTGTCTCGGAGTCTCGGAGTCTCCTCAGCTAAATGAAAATCTTTGATTTTTGCAGCCGAGCTAATTTCTGATGGTGACAAGTTGTCACCGAGATGTATCCACGTTAACAGGGAAAAAGTGAAAACTCAGGAAATCATGACATAGACTGGCATCGTTAGTTGTCAATGAAGGATTCTGGTAAAATCAGGCTAGGGGAAACACCCGGAAAATCAGTTGTTTGTGAGCCATCCGCTTGATTTTGTTGTTGAAAAACTTTCTAGTTCGCTCAATCCTTTTCCTTTAGCGATCGCTTGAATGAGTAACGAAACCTATCTCAATCATCCCACTTTCGGTCTATTATACAGAGTCTGTCTATTAGAAGAACATCAGGAATTATTTACCACTCTTTATGCCCAACGTCTTTTTTTTCTGGTGACGGTGGAGCCCAAAAAAGTCTCGTTCGATCCGATTAGTCGTTCCGATGCTCGTCTTTTAGTGGAAAACCGGCTGCGGAATTTGCGACGGCGCAGTAATATGCAAGAATTTAACAGTCTCAACCAAACTTATCAACAAACCTTTTCAGTCTAGTTCATGACGATCGCTAGTCGTATCGAGTCAATCCGTCTTACCCTACCCCCCTCCACGCGCCTGATTGCCGTCAGTAAACAGGTATCGAGCGATTATATCCGTCAAGCTTACCAAGCAGGAGTGAGAGATTTTGCTGAAAGTAAGCTACAGGAAGCAATCTCGAAGCAGCAAGAACTAAAAGACCTCCCAGATATTTCTTGGCACTTTATCGGGCATCTACAGGCAAATAAAGCCCGCAAAGTTCTAGAATCTTTTGATTTAATCCATTCCCTCGATAGTTTAAAATTAGCCCAAAGACTCGATCGCCTAGCGGCGGAATTAGAGATTAATCCCCAAGTTTTGCTACAGGTGAAAGTTGTCCCCGATCCCGATAAGTTCGGTTGGGACACGGACGAATTACTAGCAGATATTCCCGCTTTAGTCAACTGTAAACAGCTAAAAATTCAAGGTTTGATGACAATTCTGCCCCAGGGATTATCCGCCGGGGAAAAGTTAGCCGCCTTTGAAAAAACCGGGGATTTAGCCCAAATAATCGAGAATAGCTCTAGTTTATGCCTGCCTCATCTATCCATGGGGATGTCTAACGATTATCCTCTCGCCATCAAGGCTGGAGCCACTTTGATCCGGGTGGGAACCAGCATCTTTGGTGATCGCATCTACTAAGCCATCTCCGTAAATTTACAGAAAAAACCCCTAGAAATTTTAATAATCGGTGACAATATATCTTAAAATTACAGCGTCTAGTCTAGAAACCGGTGGTTAGAAATGAGGAATTGACTTTTTCCCAATCCCTGAAAACTATCCCCTGATAACTGATAACTGAAAAGAGGGAACTAACCTCTGTCTCCAGACGACTAGAATGACGAACCCTTAACAAAATAGTTCCCCTGTACCAAGTAAGAGCAAAAGTTGTTAAAGGCCACTAAAATAACCCCGACTCTAGCCAAGACCACCTAAAAAATCTTTTGAAGGACACTTAGACTGTGAACAACATTTTTACCAAACTCAAAGATTTTGTCGGCATCTCCGAACAACCAGAAGACGAAGATGAAACCGACTACGAAGAAATGAACTGGGAAAAGTCTTCCCCCCAAGATAGGGATCAAAACGAAGAAGAAGATACCCTCAATCGTCGTCAACGCGAACCTTTAAATCTCAGCACAGCCACATCTATGGGACTCAACAGAAGCAACGTGATCGGTATGCCAGGTATTAACAACAATAATGCAGAAGTAGTAGTGATCGAGCCCCATTCCTTCGAGGAAATGCCCCAAGTTATCCAAACCCTGAGAGAACGCAAATCGGTGGTTTTAAACCTCAACGTCATGGATCCCGAAGAAGCACAAAGAGCCGTGGATTTTGTCGCCGGTGGCACTTACGCGATTGATGGTCATCAAGAACGCATCGGTGAGAGTATTTTCCTATTTACCCCCAGCTGCGTTAAAGTTAGCACCCTTTCCGGAACTATTCACGATATCACCGACAACCCGAAAATGGCTCGTCCCGTTTCCCCCGCACCTGCTTGGGGAGCCGAAAGCAGTCGATTAGCTCAATGAATCCTCCCATAGTCCTCTCGTTAAGTTTGTCGAAGCTAGAAATCGATCGATTCTCGAGAGGATGCGTTTTTTTGGGGGTAAGATCTCTAAATCTGCCTTTTTTTCTTTTTACTTTTTACTTTAAATAATACTGTGTCTATTCGTTTAGGAATTATTGGTGGTGGAGTCATGGCCGAGGCCATTCTCAGCCGTTTATTAAAAAAAAATATTTATAGTCCCGAAACGGTGTTAGTCAGTGAACCCCAATCCCAACGGCGCAACTTTTGGGTTAATACCTACGGAGTACAAGTCAGTGAGGATAACCGGGAAGCCGCTAGAGCAACTGAGGTGTTAATCTTAGCGATAAAACCGCAAATTTTAGAGCAAGTAGTGAATAGTTTGCTGGGAATACCCGAAAAACCCTTGATTATCTCGATTTTAGCAGGAGTTACCCTCAATCGCTTAGAAATGGGCTTTCCCGATCGCCCCGTGATCCGGACGATGCCCAATACCCCGGCCACGGTGGGACAAGGGGTTACAGCGATCGCACCTGGTCGTCATGCGGAACCGGAACATCTGGCCGTAGCCAGAGATATTTTTGCGGCCGTCGGTTCGGTGGTGGAAGTTCCCGAAGCTTTGATGGACGCGGTAACGGGATTATCGGGATCGGGCCCGGCATTTGTGGCCTTGATGGTGGAAGCTTTAAGCGATGGTGGTGTGGCGGCCGGATTACCGCGAGCGATCGCGTCTCAATTGGCTCTAGAAACAGTTTTAGGGACGGCAACCCTATTAAAAGAATCGGCCATACATCCGGGAGAATTAAAGGATCGCGTCACTAGCCCCGGGGGAACCACGATTGCTGGGGTGAGACAATTAGAAAAAGGCTCTTTTCGATCGACTATTATCGAGGCAGTAGTGGCGGCCTATCATAGATCTAAAGATTTAGGGCGTAGTTCTGAAAAGTAATCTTTGTATCTTTTTTTACCCATAATTGATGTCTCGATCTGTGATAAGATACGCAGCAATTCTTGTCCAGAAAAAGTGTATGAATAAGAAATCTTATCGTTTTGATTTAATGGCATTAATTGCCATTGCAGTTTTTTTTCTAGGGATTGTTTTCTGGAAAGTCCCGCTTCATTATCCCTATATCCTTAATTTTGATGAAGCGGTGGCCATGGTACTTGCCTACGTCACTAAACAAGGTTATCGTCTCTACGAACAAGTTTGGCACGATCATTTATCGGGTTTATCTATTTTACTAAATGGTTGGTTAAGCGTGACAGGATTTACTATCCATGCGGCGCGCATTATGGTGCTTTCTTTGTCCACAATTATGTTAGGAATTTTTTATCTAATTCTGAGAGTTAATTGCGGAATATTAGCCTCTTGTTTATCGGTATTCATTCTCTCAACCTGTCTAGTTTATATTACCCTGTCAACGACAATGTTGCGGGAATTACCCTCACTTTTTTTTACAATTTTAAGTATTTTTATTATCTTTAAAGCCCTTCAATTCACGGGTAAGCTTAAGTATGGGCTGTATTTACTTAGTGCTATTGCTTTCGTTTTTTCCCTGCAAATTAAACTTTCAGGCATTACTATTATCCCAACTGTAGCTTTAATTATTTTTCTTAATCAACAGAATAGTTTTATTAAAAGAATCATTGATATTGTTATTTGGTCAGTCGCTGTCGTTTTAGTCTTTGTCTTGGGTTCCCTGACTATTTTTCCTTTTTCCTACGCAAATATCATTAAATCTCATGTCAGTGTTGCCTCTAGTTTCGGTGAAGAAAATCTCACCTTATTGACTCTCTTACAAAGCGCCCTACAACAGGAACCAATTTATCTGATCGTCACAGTGATCGCTATTATAGCGATGGTTTTTACTCGCAATATAATACCACTTTTACCGCCGTTGGTTTGGTTAGGTTCTAATCTGTTCAGATTTGCCACAGTCGCCCCAATTTGGCCTTATTATTATATCCATTTAATTATTCCTGCCGTTTGGATAATTGCCTTGTTTGTCGAACAGTTAAAAATTACTGATAGCCTCGGGGAATTTCAGCAAAATCGCCAAATAACCAGAGTATTAATACTTAAAATGCTAATTTTTCTCTCCCTGTCTGGTCAATTTCTCTTTAATACCTTAAGAATAATCACCAATCGTGATCCTGGAATTAATGCCTATGTTCAAGCTAATAAAAGGTATAAACCTCTTTTAGCAGAAGCTGTGTTTGAAAAATTTAAAAACTCCGATAAACTTCTGTTAACCGATAATCCTCACTACATATATCAATATTTCTTGAAAACACCCCCAGAAACTGCTGTCATCACCAGAAAGAGATTTATCAATCAGAATCTTGATGGGGATTTTATCCTAGAAGTTATCGAAAAAAGACAGCCCGATTTGGTTTTTCTCTATCGATTTGAAAAGGAATTTCTGCAATCATCAAAACTCAAGGATTATTTAGAGAAAAATTATATCCAGTTTCCCGACCAGCAAGAAAAAGGAACTCTCTTTATCAGTCCGAAAACTTGGCAAGAATATAAAAGTAAGGCTAATTAGAAATTGTGGACGGGGACTATTAACGTTTTTTCTTTTTTACCGGTTTTTGAGCCACTTTTCGAGAACGTTTGTAGGCCGATCCGATCCAATCACTACAACTATGACTCATCGCCCCTAATTCTAAACCCAGGAAAATAGCGATCGCTACCCGGGGATACTGTTGCCATAATGCGATCGCTTGCTGCGGCCACAGTCGCCAATCCCAGTCTATACCCCAGAAACTTTGCAGGATCGGGATGATGATGATCGCCGCTAGTAAAAGAAAACTACCAAGATAAAATAACCGAAAGACTGTGCCGATCAATAAACCGTGGGATAACCAACCGCGATGACGGATCATGGAACGGTAGGGTAGCCACAACCAGCGTAGATAACCCCAACGTTTGTATTGTACTGAGTGGATGTCAAGATCTGGTCCAAACAGAAATCCGCTAAACAAATAACTGGCCAAGAGTAACAGAGTTAAGTTACCACTGCCACTGACCAAAAAACTCGCCCCCGCAATCGGTGGCAGCAGAATTAGGGTAATGCGATCGTGAGTTCGACCAGAGGGCATCGGAAAAAAATCAACTCGCTCAAAAAAATAATATACTTTTTTAAAAATATATGTTATGCTGAGAAAGTGCAAAAATGATTCGGGCGTTTAGCTCAGTGGTAGAGCGCCTGCCTTACAAGCAGGATGCCGTAAGTTCGACCCTTACAACGCCCATTTTTCTCAATCCTAGCCTCGTCAAGCTTTCACTCCCGATCGCCGGCTGAGATTAAAACTATTGAGGGGAATTGCTGCGGGAAGGCAAAATTGGGACTAATTGCTAGTAAGCTAGTCAGTAGGTCCGAGGATTAATTGATTGCGGCACACCGGTTATATGGCCAATTGGAAATGTATTAAAAATTGTGGAGCTTGTTGTCAACTAAATCCCGACGAGCGTCCTGACTTAGAAGAATATCTGACTCCCGCACAATTAAGTCAATATCTCAGCATGGTGGGGGAAGAAGGTTGGTGTATATACTTCGATCGCCAAACCCGTCTCTGTACCATTTATGACCAGAGACCGGAATTTTGTCGTGTTCAACCGGATATTTTTGCCAAAATGTATCAAATCGAACCGAGAGAATTTGAGCAATTTGCGATCGATTGCTGTCATCAACACATTGAGGATCTTTATGGGGAAGATAGCCTAGAAATGAATAGCTATCGTCAGCAAGTAGGCTAAGATTTATCCCTATCCCAGAAATAACTCGGACGGGGAAGAAAATAAGTGGTCTGGTTATTTTTCCTACCTTCTCGATGGCTAAAGCAGCAACCCACTTTCCGCACTTCTTAACATTCAATTGATAATTTTTACTAAAATATTGCTTACAACCCTTTGCCAGTAAGGATTATAGCTACAATCATGGATTTTTGTGAAGGTAAAGAATTGTAAACTTCTTTCTCAGAAAAAATCAATTATTGAAAATGTTCTCAATAGTGGTTTCTACAATGAAGGTTTTTCGTCAAAACATCTTGGGGAATGTGAAAATATATAAAATTATACGAAGATGTGCCGAATGTCGGCAGTAGAATTCCAGAATTGATGGTGTCCCTGTTGAGGAGAAGTCTATAGGAAACTCAAAACCTCTAGTAGAGGTGCAGAGTTTGAGTTCAGGACAGGGAAAAACTACTGACAGGGGGACAAGCAAGCTGAAAAGCTTATGTAGCATGGAATACAGACACAGACTTCCAAAAAAAGATAAGTAATATATGGTAAATATGACCTACATAACGAAAATGATAAGTGAACTATACCAGAAAGTCTTAGAGAATGAACTGGGACGAGCCAGATATCTACTGTTGTTAATGATAGTTGGAACCTTGCAAATACTAAAGCAAGCAAAGTTAGAGATATTAGCAGAAGCACTACCTATCCCAATCCTGTTTGAGAGTCGGCGAAAAAAACTAAAAAGATTTTTAAAGCTGGAAATTCTGAAGATTGAAAGAATCTGGTTTCCGTGCCTAAAAGAGATGTTAAAACAGCCGGAGAGATTCACAATAAAAGGATTAGTATAT